>JAKLQT010000185.1 GCA_022013205.1 Candidatus Omnitrophota bacterium
CGGTCATCAAAACGCGCTCCCACCGCGATAATCAAATCGCTTTCCATGATAGAGTGGTTGGCATAAACAGTCCCATGCATCCCAAGCATGCCCAGGGACAATTCATTGTTTTCAGGGAATGCCCCCAGCCCCATCAATGTGGTTGTTACCGGCGCTTTTATTTTAAACGCAAACTCTAAAAGCTGATCATGCGCTTGGCTTATAATCACGCCTCCGCCGGCGTAAATTACCGGCCTTTTGCTTGCCTCTATTAATTTTGCCGCTTTTTTCACCTGTGCGGGCTGCGGGTTAATTATCGGATTATACGAGCGCAAAGACACTTTCTCAGGATAATCAAATTCCATCTCCTGCATCTGCACGTCAACCGGAACATCAATCACTACAGGCCCGGGCCTGCCGGTTGAAGCAATATAAAAAGCCTCTTTTATTGTTCTGGCAAGCTCGGAAATATCTTTAACCAGATAGTTATGTTTTGTGATCGGCCTTGTAATACCGGTCACGTCTGCTTCCTGAAACGCGTCATTACCGATTAGATTTGTTTTTACCTGCCCGGTAATAGCCACTATCGGGATAGAATCCATATGCGCTGTTGCCAGCCCGGTCACAAGATTGGTAGCTCCGGGCCCTGATGTCGCCATGCAAACGCCCACTTTGCCTGTTGCCCGCGCGTATCCGTCAGCAGCGTGTGCCGCGGCCTGTTCGTGTCTGACCAGTACAAAATTAACCGGTGTATCATAAAGAACATCGGTTAGCGGTAAAACAGAACCTCCAGGGTAACCAAAAATAACGCTCACTCCTTCTTGTAACAACGAATCAACTAAGATTTGCGCGCCTTTTTTCTTCATTTTTATTTTTCCTTTTGTTCTTTAATAACACCTAATCGTTAAATATTGGTATGGTGTCCCTGAATCTCCGCCGCACTTTTTGGCGAATAATTTGAGGTGTTCCTTTCCTTAAAAATCACTTTTCAAAATAGCACCTGTGCTTGCGGAGCTAACCAGTTTCGCGTAGCGCGCAAGCCAGCCGGTAGTTACTTTCGGCTGCGGATGACGAACTTTCCGCAGCCTCTGATTCAACTCCTTTTTATCTACACACAAGTGAAGTTTTCTTTTGCGTATATCGATTATTATCTCATCATTATTTTTTACAGCGGCTATCGGGCCGCCTGCTGAGGCCTCAGGGGAAACATGCCCTAAACAAGGCCCCCGCGTACCGCCGGAAAATCTACCGTCAGTAATTAATGCCACGTCTTCAGCAAGCCCCATGCCGACAATTGCCGCTGTGGGCGCGAGCATTTCCCGCATGCCCGGGCCGCCGCAAGGGCCTTCATAACGCACGACAAGAACAGTGCCTTTTTTAACCTTTCCGTCAAGGATCTCCTGCATGACCTCTTCTTCACTGTTATACACTCTTGCCTTGCCTTTAAAGTAGAGCATCTTGTCGCTAACAGCCGACTGCTTTACAACCGCGCCCTCAGGCGCAAGGTTCCCGAACAGGATCGCCATACCCCCTTCTCTTTGCAGCGCCTTGTCCAGAGGCCTGATAACATCCTCATCAAAAATTTGCGCGCTAGAGGCGATCTGTTTTATCATCTGCCCGGAAACAGTAAGATTATCCTTGAGCTTTTCGCTCAATCGCTTTAAAACAGCAGGAATCCCGCCCGCGTACTCCAGGTCCTCCATAAAATACTCGCCGCCCGGCCTTAAGCTGGTTATATGCGGCGTCTGCTTACTGATCTCATCAAAACGTTCAAGAGGGATATTTACCTTACACTCATTAGCTATTGCCAGTAAATGCAGTATAGTATTGCTTGATCCTCCCAGGGCCATATCAACCATGATCGCGTTTTCTAACGACTTCTTGTTCATAATTTTACCCGGCGCAATACTTTCTCTCACCAGACGCACGATCCTCTCCCCGCTTGCCTGCGCAATCCTTTTTTTCTTGGCCATTCCCGCAAGGCCGGTGGCACAACCCGGCAGAGACATTCCCATTGCCTCAGTTAAGCAGGCCATGGTATTGGCTGTATAAAGCCCCTGGCATGATCCCTGTCCGGGGCATGCTTCCATTTCCAGGCAGGAGAGTTCCTCCGGCGTCATTTCCCCGTGTTGAGTGAGGGCAAGCGCCTCAAAAGTATCTCTGACAAAAGACAGTTTTTTCTTCCCGATGCGCCCTGAAAGCATGGGGCCCGCGGTAATCATAATAGCGGGTATATTTAAGCGGGCTATAGCCATAAGCATGCCTGGAGTTATCTTATCGCAGTTGGCAAGGCAAACCAGCCCGTCGACACAATGCGCTTTGGCAACCGATTCTACAGAATCCGCAATCAATTCCCTGGAGGCAAGAGGATAATGCATTCCCTCGTGTCCCATGGCGATCCCGTCACAGATCCCGGGCACGCCGAAGAAAAACGGAACCCCTCCCGCACTTATAATACCGCGCTCAATAAAGCGTTCTAAATCGCGCATTCCAACATGGCCGGGTATAAAATCATTATAAGAACTGGCAACAGCAATAAAAGGTTTTTTGAGATCCGATCTGGAAAGGCCTGTAGCAAACAATAATGCCCTATGCGGCGCGCGCTCCAGGCCTTTTTTTATTTTTTCACTTCGCAGCATAATCCCACCTCACATTAAAGGATTTTGAGAACAAAGAAGACAGAGTTATCTGTCTTGCGGTTTGCCTGCTCTGTATATAATTTTTTATTAATTTACAAGAATATATATTTTACCCTCGCCCTGGCCCAGGCTTCCCAACGCGCTGCCTAACATCATACCCGGAGTAAGCTGCTCGGGATCAGCTCTCATCGCGTGTCCGGGCAAGGAAGAACTTACCAGAATATCGCCTTTTTTAATTGCCCCGTTTTCCGCGCTTACATTGCAAAGCACAACGCCTGCCAAAGCCAGCGGTTTATATCTGCCTGCTTTTTCAGCCTCAGGAGAGTACCCCATATAAATCCTGGGATCCGCGGAGATAACTCCTGCCACTTTAGTATCAAATTTCTTTTTTGATTTCACAAGTGTTATATCTTCATCGCTGCTGATAACCACAACATCTCCCGGCTCTCCCTCAGCAGCAAGCACTGCCTCGGCAATATCATAAACTAATTTACCCCCGCCTCTTTGAGCGTCCCAATCATTAAGAGGGCCATCGTCTTCCATATGAAATTTATAAGCCCTTAAATAATGGAATCTTGCATAACCGTCATCAGTTCCTGTATCGTTAAAATTGATAAAATGAGGGCTTGTGATATGCCTCAATAAAAACGGCGTGCCTGTATCACTACTATCTACATCAAGATTTATCCCGTCAAAAACCCGCAGAGATTCCAAAACACTCTGTCCGCTGGGGTCAAGAAAACGAGCCGCGTTATTTTCATCGTTAAACCTTGGGCTCACCAGCACGCCGTAGGCAACCGCAGGCATATTTGCGGTATTGGTATTAAAACTATATCCGGAAACCTCAACTGATTGCGCTGAGCCCTGCTGCGCGAAACCAGGGGAAGCACTCAGCAAACCAACAGAAGTGCTCACGCATAAACAAATGATAAAAATGAATTTAATTTTTAAATTACGCATATATATTTACTTTTTATTCACCAATATATAAATCTTTCCGGTATTCTCTATTAAAGGCTGCATTGCTTTTCCAATAAGCATTCCCGGTTTAATCTGCCGCGGCCCGGCCTTCATAGCATGGCCTGGCAAAGAAGATGTGACCAGTAAATCCCCTCTTTTTATACTCCCGTTTTCCGCGGTCGCCTTGCATCTGACCACTCCGGCTAAAGCAAGCGGGACCTTGCTCTCCCCCTGCCCCATATAAATCTTCGGCTCCTCTGAGACAACACCTGCCACGCGGGTATCAAAACTGCCTGATGATTTCATCACATCCGCTTTATCATCATCGCTAATTAAAACAACATCGCCGGCTTCGCAGTCATCCTTGGCAAAAACCCCCTCTGCTATATCGTAAATATATTTGCCTCCAGCGCGCTGCGCGTTAATACCATAGGGGCCAGGATCCGCCTGATAAAACCTCGTGGCATAAACATCATGCAAGGTCGCGTCTCCTCCCTGTGGGTTAGCGGCGTTGTTGCCTCCCAAATTAAAAGTAAAAATTCCGCCCGGGCCGGACACATATTCTGTAATTATACCCCCTGTTACCCGCAAACTCTCAAGCTGAGTTCGTCCGGAGGGGTCAACAAATCTGTTGGTTGGGTCATCAAAATCTTTAAATTTCTTAGCTCTAACTACATTAAACTCTCCAAATGGAGCAGGATAGAATGTTGTTATGGTTATGTCCTGCGAAGTCTGACAAGTTACTGTTGAGGAATAAATCATCAATCCCAAAACAGCAACTACAACAAAAAGCAGCAGATACTCTTTGTTTATCTTTAAAATACTATCGTATATTTTTTTTATCATTAGCATTTTTATTTTTATTGTTTATTCACCAGAACAAGAATCCTGCCGGTATTTTCTTTTAAAGGTTCCATGGCCTTGCCGATGATCATGCCTGGTTTAACCTCATACGGCGCGGCTTTCATAGCATGCCCGGGTAACGAAGCTGTAACCAACAGGTCTCCCCGTTTAATACTGCCGTTTTCAGCGCTCGCTTTACATTTTACCAGGCCTGCTAAGGCCAGCGGAACTTTGTTTTTGTTTGAACCCATGTAGATCTTTGGATCACCCGAAATAACACCAGCTACTCGATTATTAAAACTGCCTGATGATTTCATTACATCAGACTGATCATTATCGCTTATCAATACAACATCGCCTGCTTCGCAGCCTTGGGCATAAACTCCTTCAGCAATATCATAAACGTATTTGCCTCCTCCGCGTTGACTAGTAGGGCCTGGATCATCCATGTAAAACCTAACCGCGTAAACAATATTAAAGGCCGCGTCTCCGCTTGTAAAATTAACAGTATACAATGGATTTGTACCGGGTCCGGCTATATATCCTGTAATTAACCTCGTCATTACCCGCAGAGCCTCTATCTGGCTCATGCCTGCAGGGTCAATAAACCGGTATGTCGGATTATCAAAATCCCTAAATAGCTTTGCGCTCACCTCATTAAACTGTCCAAGCGGAGCCGGATAAAGTGTAGATAAGGTTATCTGTTCCGGAGGAGCAACCTGAGAAACCGCTATTGAGGAATAAATCAGCAATCCTAAAACAGCAAGCACAGCAAAAAGCAGTACATATTCCCTGTTTAGGCCCTGTATTTTTTTAAATATTTTTTTCAACAATGGCATTATTTTTAACTTCCTATTATTTATTTTACTTACCACTCCTGCCAACCGCTTACTGTTGCCCTGATCCGTATATATCCGTTTCCAATATTAGTTCCGGCAACTGCAACCGTAATCGGAGTCGCAGGGTTCCCAAACGTCATATTTACAGCTGCCGCCCCTCCGTTACATAACTGCGAAAACGATTGGATCAAGGCTGCTTCGCCCGCGTAAAATGCCTTTGCATGGTTTATTTCTCTGATCGCCATATTATGCAGATTTGCCGCGTAAACCATCATGTAAATCCCTAAAAGGGAAACAACACTGATATAAATAAACACCACTACCATGGCTTGGGCTTTATTTCTTTTGCTCTTTTGCGTTTTTTCCATTTTTTAAAACCGCCCTGTTTACATTTTTATAAATAACCGCGTATTATTACCATGGCCTTTTATTAGGAGCACAACGCAAGGTTATCATTTTTCCCAACACTACTTCATGTACAATAGCACCGCTGCCTGGATAAACAACAGGGCCTTGTACAGTAATCCGCACCGAAAGACAATTATAGTCTATCTCCTCAAAGTCAAATGCCGTTACATAAGGGGCAACCAAGGTTCCTCCCATAGGCATAGGAATCGCTGCTGAAGCATCTTGCCTGTCTACATACAATCCGGAAATACCTGTCACCGGATCAGTAGCAAGATAAAAAACTAAAGAAGCATGAAAAGGAAAATCACCCGCTACATCAGGCACAGCCTCTTGAGATGACTGGCGTAAGTAAAGATTATCATTATCTATAGCTGAAAAGCGAGGCATCCAGAGCAATGAATTCTGCGCCTCTTCGCCTGAGAGAGGCGCTGGCGCGCTTGTCGGATCATCCTGCTCTATTCCATGGATATAACCGTTAAAACCATAAAAGCTAAAATCGGGTGTACTTAAAGGGCCACCAAGATCATTACCATAACAATTAGAGACCATAACTTCATCTGTGATTGCTTTCATTGCTGCACTCGCGCTGGAATAAACCGTAAACGCGTCATGAAGATAGCGGATCGATGCAAGAGCAAAATAAAAAATAACCCCCGTAGCAATAAGCACAACAACCATCAAAATGCTGGCCATCTGCAGCTCAAGTAAGGTAAAACCTCTTTTTTTAAATATCATATTATTCTGTCCAGGTTACTGTTACAGAGTGTCTTATCATTGAATTTTGATAGCTGGTATCATTTATCGCAACCGCGCCGCCCTTGTCATTAGCAAGTATATTATTAGCCGCTGGATCGGTGTAAGCAGTCACCATGCCTGATTTACGCGCTTCCAGTCCGGACGCAGCCCAGCCCAATGCGACAGTTTTATGTAACGCAAGTGCTGTCATGTTCTTAGCGCTTACATAAACAGAGTAAAGCCCTGCCATAAGCACAGCTACAATTAAGGCAGACATAACTACTTCAACCAGCGATAAACCTTTATTATTTAGATATTTTTTTCTCATTTTAACCTATGTTTAAATTATAGCACCACTATAGTTAAAGTCAATGATTTTTAAAGACTCGGGGCACCCGGGAAGAAATCCAGCAAATAATTTCATAAGCTATGGTATTACAAATAAAAGACAGGTCTTCGGCGTGAATCGCCTTGGCGCCTTGCGATCCGATCAAAGTAACGATATCGCCTTTTTTTATTTTTGAGCCAATACCCACGTCAATCATGGTCTGGTCCATACATACTCGGCCGATAACAGGGAATTTTTTGCCTCTTATTATAACTTTTGCTTTATTTGATAAGGCTCTTGAGTATCCATCGGCATATCCTAAAGGCAGGGTCGCGATTCTTGTCTTGTGCCAAGTTATGTAAGTGCGCCCGTAACTGATACTTCTGCCGGCATCTACTGTTTTCAAATAAGTTATTTTTGTCTTTAAGCTTAGCACCTGCTTTAACTTTATACTGGATTTTAATTTCTTATCAGGGTATATGCCGTAGAGCATTATTCCCGGGCGTATCATATTAAGGCAGGAGCCCGGGAATCTGCATGCAGCAATACTATTTGCCGCGTGAGCAAGTTTGACGGGAATTTTATTCTGCCGCAATTCCTTTATTAATGATTCAAAAATCCGCACCTGAGTACGCGTAAACACAATATCCGTGTCCGCGCTGGGCAAATGAGTATATACACCCTCTATACTTAAATTTTTCAGCCGGGATATTTTTATTATTTGCGCCTTTGCCTGCTCATGCCATATCCCTAAGCGGCCCATGCCTGTATCCACTTTTATATGTATCTTGATCTTATTTTTCTCAGAGGCATGAGAATTTAAAATCTTCGCGTATTGGTAATCCGCGACAGTTAAGGTGATATTAAACTTTACAGCCAGCCGCATTTCATTTTCAGAAAAGGCCACTCCTAAAACAAGTATCGGAGCCATGATTTTACCTCGCCTGAGAAAAAGCGCCTCATCAATACTGGCAACCCCCAGATAATCCACTCCCGCGCTTTCCAGTTTTCGCGATACCTCTAATATACCATGGCCGTAAGCATTAGCCTTGACCGCGGCCAACACCTTTATTTTTTGGCCTGCCGCGCGTTTCAGCTGCCGGTAATTAAATTCCAGGTTCTTTAAATTGATCTCTGCCCAGGTGGGACGGTATGTAATATTTTTCATTTCTTTAAATACCTGCTTGCCCATTTAAATACATGTGATATAAAAAAGATATATTTACAGTTTACAATGTTTGCTTTTTGACTTTTTTTCGCACGGTGCAGATATTTTGGTACAGATACAGCGGTGTTATCTGCTGGGCACTTTTAAAATCTTTTTTTCTGTACATCCCATAACATAACGTTGAAAAAGAAACCGCCAACGGAAACCAATATTTTTCCGCCCCCAGCACAGGCTGGATATCTCTGTGGTTTTGTATTTTGTCCTTGTATAAGCTCAGGGCATCTCCGCAAAAAACAACTTTTCCTTTAACTTTTTCAAGCAGCTCATCTATTGACCCCAGAAAATATTTGCCTTTTCTTTTAATTTTATTTTGCGAACATTCATACAGGGCGCTGTAAACCTGCCGGCGTTTAGCATCAATCACCGGACAGATAATGTCACCGCTATCTTTCTGTGAAGCAGCGATCAAATCAAGGCTGCAAAGGCCTATGATCGGCTTATCCAGGGCAAGGCTTAAGCCTTTTGCCGTAGTAATACCAATACGCAAGCCTGTGAATGAGCCAGGCCCTATATCAACTGCCAGGCAATCAATGTCGCTGATTGATAAGCGGCTTGCACTCAAGACCTTTTCAATTTTCGACAGCAAGAGAACACTGTGCTGCCTGTCATGGGCCATGTTGTATTGCCCCAGGACCTGTTTATCCTTGATCATGGCAACACATAAATATTTACTTGAAGTATCAATAGCCAGGCAGTACATAAGCTCCTTTGAATTACTAGTTTTGAATTATTAATTATTAATTACTAATTACTAATTATACGTTACAAGTGACTAGTTATTACCCCAACTCCTGGATAAAAACCACTTTTCCTTTGCTTATCAAACAGATAGGGGGAATTGTATTTGCGGATTTTAATTAGTCGATTTACAAGGATGTGTAAAAATCGACTGATTACCTCGCA
>JAKLQT010000186.1 GCA_022013205.1 Candidatus Omnitrophota bacterium
GGGGATGAAAGTAAATCTGCGGGATTCCGCTCAGAAACCCCGGGCTTTAGCCCGGGTGAGCTTCATTAGGTTTTTGAATTATTTAAGGTTGTGAGAGAAAGTTATTTTAAAATGATAGCACCGGTCTATTCATTAAAATAGTAATTAAATGAATAAACCGGTGTTTTTTTTAAAAAACTTATGGAAAGGTTTGAATTAATAGTGTATTATATAATAAAATGGAATTGGTTTTAATTTATAGCTTTTAGTTGTAATTAGAAAAATAAATATGCAGAGCCAGTAAGCATATCATAGTTTTATAAAGTAGTGTGTTAAGATAGATGCACATTTATTGCAGGACAAGACAGGTATAAAGGAGGCTTAAAAATGCGGATAATTGCTATTGCGAATCAAAAGGGTGGATGCGGTAAAACTACAACCGCGGTTAATCTTTCAGCTTGTTTGGCGCAGTTGAAAAAAAATGTTTTGCTAATTGATCTGGATCCTCAGGGGCACGCGACATTAGGGCTTAATGTTAAACCTCAGGAGTTAAACAAAACCATGTATAATGTCTTAACTCCTAACGCGGAAAATAAGGCGCGTTTAGATGAAATTATTATGCCTATTTCTGATAATCTGGATCTGGCACCAGCAAATATTATGTTATCCGCGATCGAACAGGAACTTTCCGGCAAGCCGGAAAGAGAAGCAAAACTGATGCAGGCAATTTCTTTGATGGCCACTAATAAAACATATGACTACGTTATTATTGATTGTTCTCCGAGCCTGGGTTTGTTGACTTTTAACGGATTGCGCGTCTCAGGCGAACTTATTGCTCCGGTTGATACCGGATTCTATTCTTTGCATGGTATCAGCCGTTTACTTGAAACCGTAAATTTGATTGAAAAACAGCTTAATTGTAAAATTCAGGTGAAGGCTTTAGTTACTATGTTTGACTGTAGGACTAACTTTTCGCGTGAGGTCAAAGAAGAAATCTGCAAGTATTTTTCCGGTAAGGTTTACGAAACTCTCATTCATAACAATGTAAAATTAAAAGAAGCCAGCAGCTACGGGTTGCCGGTTGTTTCCTATAATAAACGCTGCCGCGGTTCAGAGGATTATACGATGCTGGCTAAAGAGGTTGTTGCTCAGGTGAAAGCTAAGAAGGGGACAACTAAAGAGGTTGAGGCGCGGGATACTTCGCAGGAAAAGATAGAAAATACCCCGGTTCAACCGAATGAACAGGAAAGTCCGGCTAAAAAAAGCGCCGTATTTACTTTTTACGGTGCTGAAGCCCAAAAAGTGGAAATCGCCGGAGATTTTAATAATTGGGTAAGTTCTACTCAAGGGCAGATGGAAAATATAGAAAATGGTGTCTGGGCAAGAGTGGTTCATCTTGATCCGGGCAAATACCAGTATAAATTCGTGGTTGATGGTAAATGGATAATTGATCCTAAGAATCCAAAAATCGAACGCGACCTTTCCGGTAATATTAATTCATTGATTGAAATAGAATAAATTTCTTATTTGAGAAACAAATGAACAAGTTAAAAAAATTAGGCAAAGGACTTGAGGATATTTCTTATCTGTTTCTTTCAACGGATGAAGAAAACTCATTCGCTGAGGAACCTGCCGCTAAAGAGAAAAAAAAAGACTTAATCGTTCCTGAACTTTCGACTAAAAGTATCTGTCTGATAGGCAATTACTGCGATTACCGTGATGCTTTTCTGATCGTAAATTTATCGTTTGCTTTGGCGCGTTTAGGCATGCGTATCGCGGTTGTCGATATTGATGAGAATCTTTCTTGTTTAAATTTCTTTCAGGGTAAAAAACCGCGTGAAGAACGCGCGAGTATCCAGGAAACAATCATTCAGGAAGGCCCTCTGGGTGTAAAACTTATCGGCTTAAATCCGGTCTTGATTGCGCACTTATTCCAAGCAGATAAAAAAACAAGGTTATCCCTGGAACTCGATGATGTCGAGAAAAACGTGGATTTGATTTTGCTTAGTATTATGCCCAAAGACCTTGAAAATGCAATGCCTTTAATAAATAGGCAGATGCGGGAGTCCCTGGTTTTAGTTTCCCCCGACAAGCATGAGATGCTTAATGCTTATAAAATTATCAAGCTTATGTTTTTACATAATCCCCTGGCTAAGATCGGGGTGATTATTACCGAGATTGAGCATATGTATGAGATAGACGCGGTTTATGATAAGATGGCGCGTGTTGTTAAAAAATATTTGGATAAAGAGCTGTACAAATACGGGTTTCTGTTCAAATTAAAACAGGATGTCGGTTCAGAAGCCAATATCGCGTCATTCTATGACGCGGATTTAATGGCCTGTATATCAAATATCGCGCAGATTATTATACTGCGTTTAAATCTTGAAAAATCAGAATCAAAACAGAAGCCATTGTTTAAAAGAATGCTTACTGAATTTATGAATTTGAGGTGATATGACTACAGTATTCCGCAGGACGACTATCTCAAAAGAAAAGCTGAAAGATATAATTGCAAAAAATACGCAGTATCTAATGGACGGCCTGACTTTTATCGATTTTCAACTGGCTGCGGATGAGCAGGGCGTTATTGATTTTCTGGGTGTGGATGGAACAAAAAGGTTGGTGCTTGTTAATTTTGATACAGGTTCAAACGATGGAATGTTTATTGGTGCTTTAAGCCAGATTTATTGGCTTAAGAAAAATTATGGATTGATCAGGAGATTGTTTTTCAGTGAAAATATAGATTTTTCTCTAGAGCCTCAGATCATTCTGGTCTCAGTCGGTTTTTCCGGGAAATTAAAATCCGCGGTAAAGCAAACAAAGTCACAAGACATAAAATTAGTAGAATTTAAATATATTACCGCGCAAGGAAAAGACGCAATTATTTTTGAGGAAATTTTTGACAGTAAAAATGCCTTGCCGGCTGAAAAATCGCCTGCCGTAGAAGAGAAGGTATCGGTTCAGGAAAAAAATATGCTTAAAGAGGAAATGCCTCAAGAGATACTCAGAGACGTCTCTTTAAGTGAGGAAGAAATCGCTGAATTCATGGAGTTTGAAAAGACGATTGAAGAAAAGAAGCTGTCAGCTTAGGTTATATCCTGCCTCACCCAACTCAAGAAGTGATCAATGATAAAGGTTAAAAAGAATTTATTAAGAACAGATTTTGGATATGTTTTAGAAGCGCCATGCGCGAATAATATAATTTGCGGGTTTTCAACAAGGGAATTTAACTATGATTTCCGTGCAGGCTCCTGCAAACGGGATTATCAGGAAATTTCGCGTAAGCGTGAGAATTTTTTCGAAAGTTTAAGCCTTAATCTCCAAAATTCGGTTTTTCTGGAACAGGTGCATGAAGCTCAGGTTAAAAGAATATACAAAGCAGATCGGGGTATGGGGGCCTATGATTATAAAAGCAGTCTTGCCAAAGCTGACGCGGCAATTACCAGTCTTAAAGATACACCATTATGTCTGCTTAGCGCTGATTGTTTCCCCTTGATTTTTTGGTATGCGCGGGAGGATATAATTGGGATTGCTCACGCGGGCTGGAGAGGATTAAGAGCAGGGATTGCTTTTAAAACCGCGCAAAAAATCAACCGGATATATAAATGTGAACCTGGAAAAATCAGGGTCTTTATCGGGCCGGGCCTGCGTTCTTGCTGCTATGAAGTAAGCAGTAATTTTAAACAGTATTTCCCAAACCATACCCTCAGCTATAAAGGCAGGTTTTATCTTGACCTGTTAAAGATAACGTTCTCGCAACTGTCCGAGGCAGGCATTTTAAAAAAGAATATTATCGACAGCGCGTTGTGTACAAAGTGTAATAACAGTGATTTTTTTTCATTTCGAGGCCAGGATAAAAAGCAGAGAATGATCAGCTTTGTGTCTTTAAAGTAGACAGGTATATGACGATTGGAAGATGAATAATCACTTAAAAGGTGAAGAAGTTATTTAAGAAGTAGCGGAGCAAACAACCAGGTGAAATTGTATTTACTTCCGCCATAAAGATTGGCGGACAGGCATTCTCGACAACCGTCCATGGCTGCCTGCGAGGTAAATATTGATTTTGCTCATCCATGGCAAAATCAATATTAAAATACGCAAATATAATTCCCCCTGTTTGTTTTATGAGCAAAGTAAAAGTGTTTTCTATCTAGGAGTTGGGGAAACAAATATATCCTTGACATTTCAATCTAAATGTAGTAACTTTTTACCCTGGAAGAAGAAAAATGGGGTTAAGTCAGAAAGATTATAAACGGCGTGATATGAAGAAAAAAAGCCTGACGGCAAAGAATACAAAAAAAACGTTACCTGAAAAAACAGCTTTTGTTAATAACTCAAAAGCAACTTTTAAAAAAACGCGGAATAAGGCACAAAATAGTGTAAGTAATAAGCCGAAAACTGCACTTAAGAGATTAGGAAAAGGGCTCAAGGATATATCACATCTTTTTCTCTCGGGAGCGGATAAATTAACCTCAAGGATTTCTAAGAAAACAAAAAAAACAACAGTACAAAAAAACCAAAAAGCTCCGGATGTGCAAAGTAAACAAGCCGCCGCACCTGTAGCCAGGAAAGAGTTAGTAATAGCGGGCAAAAAAATATCGGTCATAAAAGCTAAAAAGACATTAGCTGCGGCAAATAAAAAAGCGGTGTTGCTGAAAACCCAGGAAGCGCCAGTTGTGCTAAATAAAAAAGCGGCGGTACTGAAAATCCAGGAGAGGCCAGTCGTGGTAATAAAAAAAACAGGTAAAACCGCTGTTAACTCATTAAAAGAAAAAACTTTGGTGGTGGTAAAAGATGCTTCGGCAAAAACTAAAAAAATAATCAAAAAATCTTCTAAAAAAAAGATAGAGGTGATACGGATGCCAATAGTAAAGAAATCCGGGGAAAAAGATGAAAGTATTTCAAAAATGTCTAAAAAAGTTTCTGAGAGCAAACCGATTAAGAAGACGAAAAACGGCGTAAAGAAAAAAGTGCAGTTAGAACCGATAAGTAAACTGTCATCTTTATTTAAAACGAAGAAAAAGTCCGATACTGTTTTTCCCGGTGTTAGTGATCAGCCTGAGCAAATAATAGAGGAGAGTAAATTTTTTACGGGGCAGGATCTTGTTTCTACAAAGGTTAAAGAACGCCAGCTTTATGAACTGCCGGCAGGATACGGAGATACGCGTATTATAATTCAGATTAGAGATCCTTACTGGATGCACGCGTATTGGGAAATAAATGAAGATAAAATGAATTCAGTCCGCCGGGATTTAGGCCGTCATATGCAGGATGCCAAACGTATCCTGCGGGTTTATGATGTTACGCATGTGGCCTTTGACGGCAGCAACGCTAATAAATATTTCGATATAGATATAAATGATAATGCAAGCAGCTGGTACATAAATGGGGGCGAATCCGGAAGGAGTTTTTGCGTAGATATCGGCTATCTCTTAGCGGATGGAAGATTTATCATGATCGCGAGGTCTAACTGCATCAGGATGCCTATTGATGGCCCAAGTACAGTTACTGATGAAGAGTGGATGCTGGTTGAAGATGATTTCAATCGGCTTTACGGAATGTCCGTGGGCCTCGGCATAGGCCTAAGCTCTATGGAGCTGAGAAAACAGATATCGCAGAGAATGATAAACCTTTCCTCAGGAGTATTATCTTCACCAGGAGTCCAAAGAAAACCGTCTGCCAGAAAGTTCTGGCTCAAAGTGGAGACGGAATTAATTGTTTACGGAGCAACTGAACCCGGAGCAAAGGTGAGTGTGCAGGGTAAACCGATAAGCTTAAGCAAGGACGGGACATTTAGTCTGCGTTTTGCTTTGCCTGACGGCCAGCAGGTTATTCCTGTAAAGGGGGTCTCAGAAGATGGGCTTGAAGAACGCACCATAACTCCTGTAGTAAGTAAAAAAACTGAATGAAAATATTTTTTACTATATAGGAAAGTATAAAAATACTTTCCTATCTCCGCCTGATTTGCTTCGCAAATCAAAACGGCTGGGGCTGCGAAAATCGCCTATAACCGGCGATAAAAGTCATTGCCGAAGGCGATTTTCTTGTAAAAAGAAATTAGGTTTTTGGCTAAAATTAGCGCTGGAGTGGAAAAAGGGACATTCCAGCGTTTTTTTGTCTGTTAAATACCTTGAATTATAGGTGTGAACATGTTAAAATAATAACATTATTACCTTGAAAAGCCTTTGCTTTCGAGGACTTAGAGGGATTAAAACAGTTTGCCCTGTACCTGTAAGGCTCTCTGATTCAGGGCAGCAGATGCGCGGGGTACGTGTCTAAGAGCAGACAATATGATGGAATATTCGGGATAGAAAAAGGGGAAGAAAAGCTATGGAAAAAGGGTATCTTTGTATTGTGCTTCATGGGCATCTGCCGTTTGTACGGCACCCGGAACATGAAGATTTTTTAGAAGAAAAATGGCTGTATGAAGCGATAACGGAAACATACATTCCTTTATTAAATGTTTTTGAGCAGTTAATAAAGGATAAGGTTGATTTTCGTATTACGATGGGCCTTTCTCCGTCTTTGATCTCAATGCTTCTTGACCCCCTGCTGCAGAACAGATATGTGCGTCATATTGAAAAATTAATAGAACTTGCCAGCCGTGAAGTTGAAAGGACTAGATGGCAGCCTGAATTTAACAGGCTGGCTTTGATGTATTTAAGTAAATTTAACCTGGCTCGATACATCTTTGTTGATAAATATAATCGTAATATTGTCGAAGGATTCAAAAGAGTTCAGGACGCGGGAAAACTGGAAATTATGACATGCGGAGCAACGCATGGATTTTTTCCTCTCATGGAGGTATGCAAGTCCGCTGTAAGGGCCCAGGTACGTACGGCGGTTGATCAGTACAGAAGGGTTTTTAACTGTCAACCTAAGGGGATATGGCTGCCTGAATGCGGATACAACCCTGGTGATGATGAGATTTTGCGTGAGAATGGATTGCGCTACTTTTTTACAGATACGCATGGAGTGCTTCACGGCACCCCAAGGCCTAAATATGGAGTTTTTGCTCCGGTATATTGTAAATCAGGAGTGGCTTGTTTTGGCCGGGATCTTGAATCCTCAAAGCAGGTTTGGAGCGCGAAACAAGGATATCCGGGGGACGAGAATTACCGCGAATTCTATAGAGACATAGGATTTGACCTTGATTTTGACTATATAAGGCCATATATTCATTCTGACGGGATACGTACTAATACTGGCATTAAATATTATAGAATAACCGGTGAAACTGATAATAAACAGGTATATAATAATGATAAGGCACAGGAAATAGCGGCTATACACGCGAGTAATTTTATGTTTAACCGCGAAAAGCAGGCCGAATATGTAGCCGGAATTATAAAAAGAAAACCGATCATTGTTTCACCTTATGACGCGGAGTTGTTTGGCCATTGGTGGTATGAGGGGCCTGACTGGATCAATTATCTGCTGCGTAAAATTGCTTTTGATCAAAAGACGATAAAAACGATAAATCCTTCTGAGTACCTGGAGAAATATCCTAAGAATCAGGTGATTACCCCATCATTGTCGAGTTGGGGATGGAAAGGTTATTCGGAGTTCTGGCTTGAAGGTTCGAATGACTGGGTTTACCGTCATTTACATAAAGCCTCTGAGCGGATGAGTGAATTAGTAAAACTTTACCCCAACGCGAAAGCATTGACTTTGAGGGCACTGAACCAGGGGCTGCGGGAGTTATTGCTGGGGCAGAGTTCTGATTGGGCATTTATTATGAAAACCGGCACGCATACTTCATATGCGCTTGAGAGAACAAAAGGCCATCTCCTGAACTTTACAAAACTTTATTACCAGATAAGAGAACATAATATTGACGAGGGATGGCTTAGAAGCATTGAGGAAAAAAATAACATTTTTCCGGACATTGATTATCGTTTTCATTCTTAAAAGCGAATAGCGTTTAGCGGTTAGCGAATAGACATATGTACTAGGACGCCAGACGCAAAATATGTTATGAGTGACGAATGATGAGTTACGAGTGAAAAGCTGAAAAGCAAAAACAGCTGATTGTTTAAAATCAGGTAGCAAGTAATAAGTGGAAATTAAAAATAAGAATGAAGAATTTTGAAATTTTATGTTTTTATCTAAGCATTAATACTTGTTGTTTAGTTTCTTGGTTCTCTCGCTACTTGCTACTCTTTACTCGCTACTTTCTGAATGGATTGAGATGAGCAAATCACTACAAGTCCCTGAGCATATCGCGATTATTATGGACGGTAACGGCCGCTGGGCTAAAGCGAAGAAACTGCCGCGAATTGCCGGCCACAGAAAAGGCGCGGAAGTAGTAAAATCTATTGTAAAGTGCTGTGATGATTTGGGGGTCGGATTTTTAACTCTGTATACTTTTTCTACTGAAAACTGGAAAAGGCCGGAAAAGGAAATAAATTTTTTAATGGGCCTTTTAAGCTGGTTTCTGGAAAAGGAGATCAGCAACCTGAAAAAAAACAATGCCCGGTTTCTGACCATAGGCAATATTGAGAAATTACCGAAAAAAGCCCGGGAGGTTATTGCCAGGGCAAAGGAACAGACAAAGAGCAATACAGGGCTTAACCTTATTCTGGCTTTAAATTACGGCGCCCGTTTTGAGATTATTGAGGCGGTTAAATCAATATGCGGGGATATAAAAGATAAGCGGCTTTACGCGGCTGAATTGAACGAGGAAATCTTTTCAGGTTATTTAAATACCGCGGGTATTCCTGACCCGGATCTTTTGATCCGCACCAGCGGAGAGATGAGGTTGAGTAATTTTCTGCTCTGGCAGTTATCTTACAGTGAATTGTATGTAACGGATAAGTTATGGCCTGATTTCAATGAAGCTGAGTTAAAAAAAGCTATTGATATTTTCCAAGAGAGAAAACGCCGTTTTGGCGGCATTGTGCGTGAAAAAGGATAGGGTATGGCGATGAGTGCCTCAACAAAAAGAGTTATTACTGCAACCTCCATTATTTTGTTTGTCGGATTAGGATTGTTTTTTTTACCTATGTGGGCTTATGCGGCGATTGTGATTTTGTTAATTGCCGGAGGCTTAAATGAATTTTATAGTTTAATTGAAAAAAAAGGGATTTTCATTTATAAATATTTTGGAGTTTTGATCGGGATTCTTATCCCTTTAAGTATTTATTTTAAATTTGAACCGACTAAAGGATGGGAGCTGCTGTTTATAGTTACGGCTACGTTGATTTTCTTTATTTTACAGTTTATCCGTAAAGACAGCTCGCAGGCGATTGTGGGCATATCTACAACACTTTTCGGTATATTCTATGTTAGTTGGTTTTTTTCTTTTTTAATAAAAATAAGATTTTTGCCTCATGGTACTTTGCTTGTTGCGTTTCTTTTACTGGTTACAAAGATAGGAGATGTAGGGGCTTATATCGTAGGCAGGAGTATGGGCAAAAATATGCTGATAACCAGAATTAGCCCTAAGAAAACGCTTGAAGGATCACTCGGCGGCCTTGGTTTTAGCTTGGGAGCTGCCATAATAAGCAAATTATATCTGCCTTTTATCCCCTTGATTCATCTGGTTGCGTTGGGTATTCTGATTGGTTTTCTCTCACAATTGGGTGATCTTTGCGAATCGCTGATAAAAAGAGACTGCCAGGTAAAAGACAGCGGAGCTCATTTGCCAGGACTGGGAGGAATCCTGGATGTTATTGATAGTATAATTTTTGCTTCTCCAATATTCTATTATTATTTATTATGTTTTAAATTAATTCCTTAAAACCATGAAAAATATTGCAATCCTGGGATCAACCGGTTCTATTGGCACCAATACATTACGGGTAATTCATTCAAGGCCGGAAGATTTTCGGGTTATTGCCTTAAGCGCGTATCGTAATATGCGCTTGCTGGCTAAACAGATAAAATTATTCCAGCCTGAGCTTATCAGCGTAAAAGATGAGAAGTGTATTAAAAAACTGGAGAAACTGGTAAATCTGTCCGGGATCCGTGTCTGTACGCAGGATACGGGGCTGATGTTGATTGCTAAGCATAAACAGGTTCAGACCCTGGTTGTTGCCACAGCAGGCACTGTAAGCCTTGTCCCTACGCTTCTTGCGATTGAACATGGAAAAACTATAGCTTTGGCTAATAAGGAACCTCTGGTGATGGCCGGAGAGATCCTTATGCGGGTTGTTAAAAAAAATAAGGGAAGGATAATCCCTGTTGATTCTGAGCACAGCGCGATTTTTCAATGCCTGCGTAAAGAGGAAAAAGATTCCCTGCGGCGCATTTACCTTACAGGGACAGGCGGCCCTTTTCGTAATTATTCGAAAAAAGCCCTGCAGGAAGTTAATTTAAAAATGGCCCTGAAACATCCAAAATGGAAAATGGGCCAAAAAATAACTATAGATTCAGCGACTTTAATGAATAAAGGCCTTGAGCTTATTGAAGCGAGGTGGCTTTTTGATATTCCGGCGCAGATGATAGAAATTGTTATTCACCCCCAGGCTTTGATCCATTCTATGGTTGAATTTTGTGATCACTCGATACTTGCTCAACTTGGGGTGGCTGACATGAGGTTACCGATACAGTACGCCCTTGATTATCCAAAGCGAACAGTAAACAAACTTAAGCCGCCTGATTTTTTCAGTTTAAAGTCGTTAACATTTTTTAAACCTGATTTAAATAAGTTTCCCTGTCTTGGGATAGCAAGAAAAGTTGCTGAGCTGGGAGGTAGTGCCGGCTGTGTGATGAACGCGGCTAATGAAATAGCTGTTGAGGCATTTCTAAATGAAAAAATTAATTTTCTTAAAATACCTGATGTGATTTTAAGAGTTTTGGAAAAACATAAATTCGTAAAATGTCCGACTCTGGATGAAATTTTCAGTTTTGATGAATGGGCAAGAAGGGAGGCAGGATTACTGTGTCATCAACTTTAGCGTTTGTTTTTGTTCTGGGAGTATTGGTGCTTGTGCATGAGTGCGGCCATTTTATTGTGGCAAAATTACTGCGTGTTCGCGTTGAGATATTCTCCATAGGTTTTGGTAAAAAATTGCTTGGAATAAAAAAAGGAGATACAGAGTACCGTATTTCGCTTGTTCCTTTGGGCGGTTATATAAAGCTTTCCGGAGATAACCCGGAAGAAAAGCGTGATGGGCAATCATGGGAATTTCTGTCAAAGACCCCGGGAGAGCGCGCGGCAATTGTAGCCGCGGGCCCCGCGTTTAACTATTTAGTAGCTTTTCTGCTTTTCACTCTTGTCTTTTTTTTAGGTGTGCCTAATTTGACCGCAAAGATTGGTGAACTTAAAGATAATTACCCCGCGCAAACGGCAGGTATCCAGGCGGGGGACCGTATCCTTTCTATAGACGGCCAGAAGGTTGAATTTTGGGAGGAACTTTCTGCTATTATATACAAAAAAACCCAGGAGAAGCAAATCAGCATTAAGATACAGCGCCAGGACAAGGTTTTTGATTTGAGTATAAAGCCTAAGGTGGAAACCACCAAAAATATTTTTGGCGAAGATATTAAAATCGGCCTTATCGGAATAATGCCGTCTCAGGAGACAAAGATTGTACGCTTTGGCCTTATTGCCTCAGTGCAGAAAGGGGCAGAGCGTATCATAACCCTGACA
>JAKLQT010000187.1 GCA_022013205.1 Candidatus Omnitrophota bacterium
AAATTTTTTATCATTATTTTAAGCCAATTGTTTTTGAAACCGGCAAAGAAGCTGAGGACAAAAAAGTTTTTTCTGATTTAGAAATAATGGTAGAGAATTTAAGCTTTGGTCAAATGTACAAAATATTATGGCCAATACTTAAAAACTGGCCGTATGACATAGCTAGCATAAAAGCATTATCCGATTTAAGAAACCAAGTAGCGCATCAAAATAATATTGATAAGATAAATTATAAAGGCAGAAATCCCTTTAAGGATGCTGATAGTTTTGCGCAAGTATTTTTTGACGCTTGGGCGACAAGACAAGAATTAACAAAATTTTTTCATAGAAGAATCACGGGGCCTCAAGAGGAATGCAAAATGTATTACAAGGCCTATGAAGAACTTCAAAAAAATAAGAATAAACCAAAATGAATCAATCTAAAACAACTGAATTTCAAGGGCACAAATATTTTGACGATAGAATGTTTGTTTTATATTTATGCAAAGGCACAGTTGAAATTGAGCCCGATGATGACGGGGCTGTTTGGACAAAAATCTATCATGAAAAAGCACCTGAAGATCATATTTGGTGTGTTGCAACATATAGAAATTGCAATCGGTACCCACTTTACCGAGTAGATAGTTTTTATAAGAAGGAAGATGCGGAAAAATATATGAGAGAAATCGAGCCCGAAACTCCGCTCACTAGTTTAGGTGGAAAACGACCGACAACTCCGCTTTCATATGAGGCCTATTCTGATTGGAAACGAAAAAGTGGATTAAAAGATTATGATTGGAAGTCTTTATATTCCGCTGGTGGCTCCAACGCAAGCGAATCTATAGGACAGACAAAATTACAATTTCAGGGTATAAAATAATATATAAACATGAAAGCAACAGAAATTAAATTAATAGATTTTCTTAAAAAATCACCTCAATTCGTTATCCCAATTTACCAGCGCACATACAGCTGGAATGAGAAGCAGTGTTTGCAATTGTGGGAGGATATTTTTCGCACTGGCAGTAACGACAATATAACCGCACATTTTATCGGTTCAATAGTTTATGTAGAAAAAGGACTGTATTCTGTGGCAAATCAATCTCAACTTCTTGTTATTGACGGTCAGCAAAGACTAACCACAATCACTTTGTTAATAGAGGCACTGGCGCGTGCGCTTGGAAGCGCGGAATCAGTTGAAGGATTCTCTGAAAAAATACTCCGTGATTACTATCTTCTTGATCCTCGGGAGGAGGGAGAGAAAAAATACAAACTTATATTATCTCAAACCGACAAAGAGTCTTTGATTTCACTTCTTGATCAAATACCAGAACCCAAAGAGGCCTCTTTAAGAATTACTGAGAATTTTAAGTTTTTTGTAGACAAGATTGCTGCTGAAAAAAATAATCTCTCGGCAATATGTAAGGGTTTGGCAAAACTTATTATTGTAGATATATCCCTTAGTCGTGATCAGGATAATCCGCAGCTTATTTTTGAAAGTTTGAATTCGACCGGGCTTGAACTAAGTCAGGCGGATTTAATACGAAACTATATTTTGATGGGATTAGAACCTGAATTGCAGTCTAAGCTATACAGTCAATATTGGAGGCCTATGGAGAATGATTTTGGGCAAGAAGGCTACTCACTATATTTTGATAGTTTTATGCGCCATTATCTCACCGTAAAAACTGGCGATATTCCAAAAGAGCGTGAAGTATACGAAGCATTTAAAGCATATGCACATTCGCAGCGAGATGAAGGAGTTGAAGCGCTGGTCGCTGATATTAGAAATTTTGCCGGATACTACTGTGCCATGGCTCTTGATGCTGAAACTGATTCAGAATTAAAAATGGCATTTCGAGATCTGCGAGAATTAAAAGTTGATGTTGCGTATCCGCGCTTGCTAGAACTTTATCAAGACTACAAAAATAATGTTCTTTCTACCGATGAAATGTTAGAAATTGTGCGACTTGTAGAAAGTTATGTTTTCAGGCGTGCTATTTGTAGCATACCAACGAACTCCATGAATAAGACATTTGGTAATTTTACGCGAAACTTAATTAAAGATAGATATCTAGAAAGTATAAAAGCTAACTTTTTGTTATTACCATCTTATAGACGATTTCCTGATGACGAGGAATTTAAGCGGGAAATCAAGCTAAAAGATCTATACAACTTCCGTAGTAGAAGTTATTGGCTAAGGCGCTTAGAAAATTACGAGAGAAAAGAACGTGTGCCTGTAGCTGAATTTACAATTGAACATATTATGCCTCAAAATGAAAACTTATCAGCGGAGTGGAAAGCCGAGATTGGGCCTGAGTGGGAGCGTATTCAAAATACTTATTTGCATACGCTAGGAAATCTTACGCTGACTGGCTATAACTCAGAATATAGCGATAAACCTTTTATAGAAAAACGAAACATGAAAGGAGGATTTATAGAGAGTCCATTGAGGATAAATAAGGAAGTTGCAAACAAAGACCATTGGACTGAGTCAGAAATAATAAGTCGTGCGGAAACATTATCTAGCCAAGCAACAAAGGTGTGGCCCACTTCTTCTGTAGATCCGAGTGTTTTAGAGGAATATAAACCAAAGAAGGTGACGAATCAGGGAAGCATTGAGGATTATCACCATCTGGAAAATGAATCTATACGAAAGCTCTTTGAGGCATTTCGTAAGCAAGTATTGGCACTTGATCCGTGCGTGACTGAATCATTTTTAATGTCTTATATTGCTTATAAAGCTGAAACCAATTTTGTTGATGTTGTACCACAAGCAAAAAGATTGAGATTAATATTGAATATTACCTTTCCAGAAATCGACGACCCAAAAGGGATTTGTAAAGATGTTACTGATCTGGGTCGTTGGGGTAACGGCGATGTTGAAGTTGGGCTATCGAAAATCGAAGAGCTACCATATGTTATGAGTTTAGTGCGTCAATCATTTGAAAAGCAGATGGGTAATGGCAATGACTTGCAGTAAAGGGAGCTAAATTTTGTTTCCTGCTTCCCTACAAAATTTAATATGTGCGCGCATGGGAGGGCTGGGGCAAGCACATACGTAAATGAGCCTCGGACATTTCCGCTAGGGCGTCCATGACTAAAGGATGAGCGCCGCCGTAAACCGAAGCCACAGAAATCCGAAGCGGAAGCGACACACTAAACTCAAGAATGAAAACGAGAAGGGGGGTTGTGCGAGGGCGGACTCCGAAGGAACGAGGAGGAGCCCGAAGCTGGGGGGAGGATTCCTTCCTCCCCCCAAACAGCTGTCCTGCCCTCGTCACCGCTCCGCAGAGCGGGAATGGCGAGGAAATGCAGGACACCTAGACATCTAGGCGCGAGTAGCCCTAGCGGAAATGTCCGAGGCGGATGCCGAGGATGGACTCCGTAGTCACGGACGAAACACTAGCAGAGAAATGATCGAGACAATATAGAAATAGAATTTACATTTTTTATGCCCGCCCCGAATTCCCCCAAAACAAAAAGAGGAGCAAATGGAAAATTCCTCCCCAAACCCCTCCTTTTCCATTTGCGACTTCCGAATTCAAAAACAAATGAGCCAAAGTTTTGGCAAATCCTTTCCCCAAAAAATAGTTTTTGCAAAACTTCGTCCGCATTGTTCCGCCACCTGCCCGAGACCTTGAGGGCAGAACACCAAAGAAAAATGTCCTTTCCATTTTCAAGAAAAAATTCACCCCCGCCAAATCAAGAAAGCA
>JAKLQT010000188.1 GCA_022013205.1 Candidatus Omnitrophota bacterium
AAACAATTCGCGAACAATTCGTAATGTATGAGTTACGGGGGGATATTAAGTTTTTAAACGAAGCAGTTGGGGAAATCTGTTTTGGCGGATTTAATTTGCTGCTGTGACAAGGATGTAAAACAGTAGTAAATTCCCTCGCAGACGGACAGGATGTCCGTCGAGAATGAGCCAAAATAGATTTTTCCAACTGCGTTTCGCATTACGTTAACAGTCTTAAATTAGTAAAAATTTCTCCCGTAACTCACCGGTTACAACAATTCGAGAACACTTAACATACAGAGCATATTATGCATAGGTTAGTGTCAGAATTAAGCCAGCTTATTAATAATATTTTGCATGTCCAGAGGAACCTCAGCTATAAACTCCACATACTTTTTTGACTCAGGATGAATAAATCCAAGCATCTTCGCGTGTAAAGCCTGGCGTTTAATAGGGTATTTGCTCTGATTTTTCCCGTATTGGCTGTCCCCCAATATAGGATGCCCCAAATAAGCCATGTGCACCCTGATCTGATGAGTCCTGCCGGTTTGCGGAAAAACCTCCAGCACACTGGCATCTTCACAGCGGCTTAATACACGATAGAATGTCTTGGCTTCTCTTGAAGAGGCATGGCACACTTTCATCTTTTTTCGGTCAAACGGGCTGCGGGATATAGGTTCATCAATTATCCCCTCATCATATTCAACACTACCGCTTACAATAGCCACATACATCTTTTTAACCGTATGCCCTTTAAACTGCCCAGCCAAAAACCTATGCGTTTTATTATCCTTAGCGACAACCAGGAGCCCGGATGTATCCTTATCAAGCCTGTGTACAATTCCTGGTTTTGTCAAACCATTAATATCTGAAAGACACTTTGTGTGAAAAAGCAGGGCATTAACCAGAGTATCCTCATAATGCCCTGCCGCGGGATGCACCACCATTCCGGCACATTTATTTACTATAAAAATAAATTCATCATCGTAAACAATATCTAAATGTATATCAACAGCAGGAATCTCCGTTTGTTTGTCATGCCGGAAAACTTCTATTTCAATCAAATCGTTCTCCCTGGCTTTCTGGTGAGCTTTAACCGCGTGCGCATTTAAGTGAACATATCCAGCCTCAATGAATTTCTTTATGTCCGAGCGTGAAAAATCATTTTTCAACTGTTCCACAAGAAATTTATCTATTCTCTGGTTAGCTTGCAGCGCAGCGACCTGGAAATTAAGTTTTCGTTTCAAGTTTATCACTCATCCTGTTATTTTTTAAGATACCGTACATTATCAGCCCTATAAGAACAAGCGCTATGCTTATGCATTGGAACATGGTCAAAAATCCTAAAACCGCCGGATTATCACGTAAAAATTCTATAGAGAAACGCATTACTCCATATGATATTAAATACAAACAAACGATTTGCCCGGAAAAACGCTTCCTCTTTTCACAAAGATACAAAACCAGAAAAATTATCAGCAGCAAAAAAGCAGAATATAGTTGTGTGGGGTGAACTCTGATATAGTGCCCGGGGAAAAACACCCCTGAAAAAGCCCGGGTTGGTTTCCCAAAACAGCAGCCGTTCAGAAAACAACCCAATCTGCCTATAGCATGCGCCAATGGCACATAAACAAAAATTATATCCAGGGTTTCAAATAAAGGCTGCTTGCTTCTTTTCATAAAAACGAGCGCGGCTATTATTGCCCCAATAAGGCTTCCGTGAAAAACCAGCCCTCCTTTATTTATCTTGATTATTTCCAATGGGTCTTTAGCATAAATATCCGGGTTGATCAATACATAAAGGATCCGCCCCCCGATTAATCCCCAGAAAACAATCCAGAAGATCATGTCTACGATCTTCTCAGCATCCAACTGCCTCAAAAGCGCATGCCGGTAAATAAGCATTGCGGCAATAAGCACTCCCAGCGCCACCATAGCTCCATATGAAAACACCTTAATATTTCCGATACTGAATAATAAAGGATACATTTTTATTCCATAGCCTCTTTTTTAAAAACTATAAATAAAAGCAGAATTACTCCACAGGTTATCATTGAATCCGCGAAATTAAAAACCGGCCAAAACCGAAAATCAAGAAAATCCACAACATAGCCTAAACGTAGACGGTCAAAAAGATTGCCGCTAGCTCCGCACAAAACAAGCACCAAGGCGTTTTGCCAGATATGCAGATATAGATCCGAAGAAAATTTCGGACGGCGGACAAGAAGAAAAAGAATAGCGATTATCGCGAATATACTGATATATGTCAAAATCCAGTTTTGGTTACGAAGAAAACCAAAAGCAGAGCCTGTATTGTAAACTAATGTGATATGAAAAATATTATTGATAACAGGAATGCTGTCGTTCTGATACAGTCTTTTCAGCACCGCGACTTTTGATACCTGGTCAATAAAGACCAGAACCGCAACAAGAAAGGCTTTATTCATAATAAGTGAAAATCTATTGATTAGAGCTCCTGTTCTCGTTTTTCTTTACAAATACGGCAAAGTGTCGCGTAAGGAATTGCTTTTAAGCGCTCCTTATTTATTTTTTTCTGGCAGACTTCACATTTGCCGTACGATCCCTCCTCAATCCTTTTAAGCGCGTCATCTATATGGAACAGTACTTTTTGCTCTACACTCGCACGGTCCCAGGACAACTCACGCTCAAAACTATCGCTGGCTACATCAGCCATATGGAACGTATACGCGGAAAGGTCGCCGGCCGCCTCACGCTGTGACTTTTTTAAACTGCCCCCCCCGATCTGCCGCATTTCATCAGTAACTTTACCTCTTAAATCAACAAGCCTCTTTTTAAACTCATTAGCTTCCAGTTTATTCACCTGAATTACTCCTTTCTAACATTGCAGATTTTTAACGCAGCGCTCACATAACTTGGGATGCTGCTCATTATTTCCAATACTTTGTGAATAATTCCAGCAACGGATACATTTTTCTCCTTGCGCCTTTTCTACCCGGACATTTATCTGTCCATTCTCAATTTGCGCGTTTGGCTTTTGGAGAGTGATATTATATACCGTGAAATTTTCCGTGTCAATATCCAAATGCAGCTCCACAACAGAAACAATAAATATGCCCGGTAATTCCTCAAGATAGTTCCGTAAAATTCTGTAAATATTCTTATTTTCCTTTGCACAGCCGATTTTAACCTTTGCCTGAAGGCTATTTCCGATAAGCTTGTCCGCGCGCGCAGCTTCTAAAGATTTTAATACACAATTACGCACCTCAAGTATAAATTTCCAGGTATCATTAAGCTCGCTTTTTATATAATCCTCGCGCGCCTGCGGCCATGATGATAAAAATATACTTTCTTTCCGATACCCCGGACTAAAGCTGTTAACCTCTTCCGCTGTAAACGGTAATACCGGCGCGATAAGCGCGGTAATCACCTTAAGTATCTCATAAAGCACGGTCTGCGCGGAGCGCCTTGCCTGAGATTTTTGAGCGCATGTGTATAATCTGTCTTTTAAGACATCAAGATAAAACGAGCTCATCTGAACTATGCAGAAGTTATAAACAAGCTTTATCGCCTGATGAAAAATAAATCTGTCATAAGCCTGCGTTACCTGTAAAAGCAGATTATGCAAAGCGGAAAGCGCCCAGCGGTCAATTTCCAACAGATCAAGATACTCAACGCTGTCTTTTTCCGGGTCGAAATCAGCAAGATTGCCCAGGGTAAATTTTAATGTATTTCGAATTTTTCGATAGCTCTCGCTCACTCGGGCAATGATTTCCTGTGACATCCTCACATCGTCATTATAATCAGAAGAGGCTATGCATAAGCGCAGAACATCAACGCCGAGCCGGTCAATTACCTGCTGCGGAGCAATAACATTGCCTCTTGATTTAGACATTTTTTTACCTTCTCCGTCCACAGTAAATCCATGCGTAAGAACTTCCTTAAACGGAGCGGATCCTTCAATTGCCATGGCGCTTATCAATGCTGCCTGAAACCACCCCCGATGCTGATCCGAGCCTTCAAGATACAGATCAGCAGGATATTGAAGCGCTTTGTTTGACCTGAGGACGGCCTGATGAGACACACCAGAATCAAACCAGACATCAAGAATATCCTTTTCTTTGGTAAACTGCATAGAATTACATTTACCGCATTTATACCCTTTCGGCATCAATTCCACGGCAGTCTTCTTAAACCAGATGTTCGCCCCCTCCTGTTCAACAATTTTAGCAATACCTTCGATCACCTCAGGGGCAGCCACTGTTTCATTACAGCCTTTGCAATAAAAAACAGGAATAGGAACTCCCCAGAGTCTTTGCCGGGAAAGGCACCAATCCGGCCTGCTTTCTACCATACTCGTAATCCTGTTCTGGCCAAAATCAGGCACCCATTTCACATCTTTTATTACCTTTAGCACATTATCGCGCAGATTATTGTGGCCTATGCTCATAAACCATTGCTCTGTAGCCCTGAATATTATTGGTTTTTTGCAGCGCCAGCAATGCGGATATGAATGAGCTATGGAACCGCTCCACAGAAGGGCTCCTCTTTCCCGCAGTTTTTCAATAATCATCCTGCCGGCCTTAACTACATGCAGATTGCCTACCTCCGGTATATTTTCAAAGAATATTCCGCGGTCATTTACCTGCATCAGGATATCAAGCTTATATCTTTTTCCGACTAAGAAGTCATCCGCGCCGTATCCAGGAGCAATATGAACAACACCGGTTCCATCTTCGCAGGACACATAATCAGCAAGGGCTACAATTCCCTTGCGCAACCCGAGAGGATGGCTATACTCAACTTTTTCTAATTCCTTTCCCCTGACTTCACCGATTATTTCATACTTATCTATACCCATCTTTTCAAAAACGCAAACAATAAGGTTCTTCTCTAAAACCAGGGCCTCATTTTCTATTTTAACAAAAACATAAGTAAAATCAGGATGAACCGCGCAGGCAACATTCCCCATCAATGTCCAGGGCGTTGTTGTCCATATAACAATAGAGGCTTTATTTATGTTATGTTTCCCCAGGAAAGAAATATTATTTGGATTATTCAACGCAAACTTTACAAAGATCGAGGGGGAATTATGATTATCATATTCAACTTCAGCCTCAGCCAGCGCTGTTTCACAGTTACAGCACCAGTTTACCGGCTTTGTCCCTTTATATATGTAGCCTTTAGCAGCTAAAGCACCAAAGGAACGAATAATTTCCGCCTCGTATTTGCAAGACAATGTCAAATAAGGATTATCCCAATCCCCGAAAATCCCTAAACGTTTAAACTGCTCTTTCTGAATATCGACAAATTTCAGGGCAAATTCACGCGCTTTTTCCCGGAAAGTCACCTGTTCAACTTCTTCTTTTCTCTTTCCCAGTTCTTTAAATAACTGATGCTCAACCGGCAGGCCATGACAATCCCAACCCGGAACAAATGGGGTATTAAATCCACGCAGTGTCTTATACTTGAGGATTATATCCTTCAGGATCTTATTTAAGGCATGCCCGATATGGATATTTCCATTGGCATAAGGAGGGCCGTCATGCAAAATATATTTGGGCAAAGCCTTTGTATTTTGCATTATTTTCTGATAGATATCATCTTCCTGCCATTTAGCCAGAATTAACGGCTCTTTCTGCGACAGGTTGGCTTTCATGGAAAATTCGGTTTTAGGCAGATTTATTGTATTTTTGTAGTCTATTTCTTTGTTCATAATCGCTATTCACCCCGTTAGAGATTTATCCCATAGGCTTGTCTTACGGCATAGGTTACCTCCTGAGAACCGTAACTTGCCGTTTTCTACCAAATTAATTTTATTATTCCCTTTAAAGATTGATACCCTGGTTTCCTTATTCTACCCTGCATCTCTAACGGGGTGAACTCAACTCCTTTGCTCTTTTTGCCGCAGCCATTATTGTCCTTTGTACAGCCTGCTTGATCTTGCCTTTAATCAGCTCTTTTAATCCAGCCTCAGTAGTTCCTCCAGCCGAAGCAACACGCTTAAGGAACTCTTTGGGATCGGTATCGGCTTGCAAGAGCATATTTGCCGTCCCCGCGGACACATTTAAAGAAATAAATCTTGCTTCTTTTTTATTAAATCCTATGTTAACTGCCGCTTCCTGCAAAGCATCGATGAAATATGCCATGAATCCCGGCCCGCTTCCGCCCAGTGCAGTAAAGGCATTCATCCTGGATTCTTTTATCCGGAAAACAACTCCGAGTGTGGAAAATAACTCTTGCGCGATGTTTTTGTATCGCGGGATATTTTTACCGGCATACTTACCCAGGCAATAAGCAGAAAGCCCCTTGCCGATCATACCCGGCAGATTAGGCATCACCCTGATCACCGCCGTATTTTCTTTAAGTAATTTTTCAATATGTGCTGTGCTGATCCCCGCAGCAATGGATATCAACACATGCCCAGCCGTTATTCCATTTTTAATATCCAGAAGCAAATTGTCCACATCCTGCGGTTTAACACAAATAATAATGATATTACTTAGTTTTGTCAATTGTTTAAGCGCAATTTTTTTTACGCCGTATTTTTCTGGTATTTCTTTGAAGCGGGCTTTGTTTTTTTCATAAACAGACACGCAAAAATTCTGTCTATTTTTAAGCCCGTTAATAATGGCCTCCCCCATATTCCCCGCGCCTATTATCCCAACATTAACTTTCTTCAATTCAACCTCCAAAAATTGCGCTCCCCAAACGAATCATATTAGAGCCTTCTTCAATAGCAATTTTATAATCATTGCTCATTCCCATTGACAAAATACTCATTTGAGCATGGCCATTTTCTTTCAGAATTTCATTCTGAGCATCAAAAAGCCGCTTTAAGGCACGGAACTCTCTACGCGGTAAATCCTCGTTATCACTAAACCGGGCAATCCCCATAAGGCCCAAAATGTTCAAAAACGGATATTCCCCTGCCCGGCGCAGGAAATCACGCGCGCGCGCGGCATCGAACCCAAACTTTGAATCTTCTTTTGAGATATTCACCTGCAATAAGAGCTCAGCCTTCCTGTTTATTTTCTTTGCCTGTTTATTTATTAAGTCAATAAGGTTCAGACTGTCAACAGATTGTATCATGGAAGCATAACGAAGAACACTTTTAATTTTGTTAGTTTGCAAATGTCCGATAAAGTGCCATTTTATCTTTTGGAATTCAACAGCCGGTAAGATATTCCCCAACGCGCCGTATTTTTTGCGCATCTCCTGAAATCGGTTTTCACCTATTTCATAACAACCGCATCTTACAGCCTCTACCACATCTTTAATTGGGGCATATTTAGTAACACAGATAAGATGAATATCTTCTATTCTTCTTTTATTCTTTTGAGCCGCTCGGGTAATATTGCTTTTAAGCAGTTCTAACCGCTTTTCTATTGGATTCATAGTCTTTTAAGATAATGGCTGCTCAAAGCCTGAGGGAGGATAAATCAGGCATGAACCCCGTTAAAGATAGTTTACCTTCTGGTAACCGTAAGTTGCCAACAATTATTAAGTTAAATTTTTATTGATTTCGACACCAAATATCCTAATCCTATTCCCTCCCCCCCGTATCTTTAACGGGGTGAACGCAGATTTTATTTTTTCCCCCAGTTTTAGCCTTGTACAATGATTCATCGGCATTGCGTACTAAATCCTCCCTGCTCATTCCCGGTTGGAAATTAGCAACCCCTC
>JAKLQT010000189.1 GCA_022013205.1 Candidatus Omnitrophota bacterium
CAACTGCGTCCATATGGGATCACATCATCGCGCCTTCTTATCAGGAACAGTAAAGGTAAGGTTTTCAAAGCCGATAGTGAACGTGTACAGGATATAGGGGCAATAGCCATTAAAAATCTAGCCGGAAGAAAGTTAAGGTTTATAGCAAAATCCGCTTTGCGCGCGGCAGGCCGCTATATGATCGAGAAAAAACAGGAAGATAATATAGAAAAAAAACGCGGGAAGGAGACAGCAGGCTGGTTCAGCTTTTTTGCTAATATTTATAATATTATGATTGAAAAGGCGGATCTGCGATGCTGGAGAGGCCTGCCGGATGAAATTCGCATCGCCCGGATTATTATAGAGCCGGGAGATTATGAATTAAGCGTGGAAAATTTCAATGACTCAGGCACGAATTTAGGTATAATAAATATCGAAAAGACGAATGTTAAGGCAGGGGAAAAGCGCTTTTTCATGATTCATACTTCGCGTTAATATCGTATTTTAGATGAATTCCTGGTGAAAGGGGAAAATGGGAAAGCTAACAATAGTTTGGAATGATCAAGTACTGGATTTGTTTAACGCTTTATGGAGCGCAACGATTTTCTGGAGAAGCCTTAGCTTTTTTTTAATAGGGGTTTTGATAATGGCTTTTCTTTTTAAAGACAGTATTAAGCGCGTGTTATTAAAGGAAAACGCAAATAGGCATGATAAAGAGATTTTTCATCTTTTTGACCTGATAATGTCTGAGAATAAACTCAATGATATTTTAGGTTTACTTGAGAAAAAGCATTTCTATAATAAAAAATCGGGCGATTATGTTGATAAATTCAGCGATTCCCTGCAAGAAGAAAGCCGGCAGTATATCAATATAAAGATTAGAAAAGCGTCCATGGCTCTTTCAGCTGCGATAAAGCAGCTTAGGGAATTTATTGATAAAAATTTTCTAGTTTTCCCCAATGGCCACGAGGATGGAACCGATCCTGAGGGGATGTACCCTAATCCGGAAATTGACGGCGGAGGCAATGAGAAAGAGAAAAACGCAAGCAGATTTAATAAATTCAATGAAGAACTAAAAATGCTGATTGGTTCCCTTAGAAATAAGTATAAAAGATATAGAAATTTAATCAAACAAAACCTGCATATTTAACTGATAATTCCTTTGATGAATTTTGAATATAAAATTACCAGAAGGCCCAGAAGGAGAACTCTTAGTATCGTTATATCCCGGGATAACCGGATCGTGGTCAGGGCTAATCAATCTCTTGCGGATGGAGAGATTGCTAAATTCGTTGAAAGCAAAAAAGCCTGGATCGGTAAGACCCTCAAAATTAATGATGTTTACCTTAGGTCATACATTCCAAAAAAGTTTGTCAGCGGTGAAAAGTTTCTTTATCTTGGCAAAGAGTTCTGTTTGCGCCTTGAAAAAGGTAAAAGGAACAAGGCAGAATTAAACGAAGGGACAGTTTTAATCATGCTTCCTGATTTTGTAAAAACTCCCAAAGAGTTTATTATAGGTAAATTAATGCAATGGTATAAATCTCAGTCTCATGAAATCCTGAACAAAAGGGTAATTTTATATTCTCAGATACTTAATGTCGAGTCTGGGAATGTGAAGATAAGAACACTTAAGCGGACTTGGGCTAATTGTTCACATCACGGGGTACTTACGTTCAGCTGGAGGCTGATAATGGCGCCTTTGCGTATAATAGATTATGTGGTAGTGCACGAACTTGCGCATCGAATACATCATAATCACTCCGGAAGGTTCTGGAAGCAGGTGGAAAAAATAATTCCGCAATATAAAGTTTGCAAAAAGTGGTTAAGAGAGAATGAGAACAGCTTTCGGTGGTGAGGCAGGGGCAGGCGGATAATAAGTTTTTTGCTGTATATTGATTTAAAGTATCGGCTAAAAAATCCTTGATTTCCGGCCCTTTAAATGGTATAGTCTCCTAAAATATATTAAACCCGAATATTTCACAGTATAGCCTATTTCGCATGAAGCAGCATAGTTTGGTTTATCTTCGGGATCCCGAAGAGGCACTTTTTAATTTGATAGCATGCGTATAATTAACGCAAAAACAAAGGAGGTAAATAATGCCGTATGATGCAGCACTAGATGAGAAATTGTTCTCTAAATTATGGGAGACAGAAGTTGACAGGTTGACGGTTAGTGTGTTCTCCTACAACAAAGGGGTAAAGAAACTACAGATTTCCCGTACAAGTAAGGATACTCAAGGGGAACTCAAATTTTCTAAATTGGGAAGGATGACAAAAGAAGAGGTAGAGGGTATACTGCCTTTGATGCAGGAAGCGTTACCCTTCTTATCATAAGCATTCTTTTAACAAATAAAAAACCCCGCAATTAACACGGGGTTTTTTATTTGAGTATTTCTTACAGGTAGCGGTCGATATCAGCAGATACCTGGGTGTATGTATAATCAGGCCTTTGAGGTTTCCTTCCAAAGCAGATACCCATTGACTCGTGAATAGCAACCCGGTGCAGGCTTACGCTGCGTTCCTTGATCGCGTCTTCGGTTTTCATGTAAATAAGGGTTCCTTCGCTAAGACGCGCAAAAGTTACTCCGGTGATTCCTTTTTCAAGCAATAATACAGCAGACGCCCCTGCTTCCTTACCAAAATTCACGTCATAGGCCGAAGAATTGCCGCAGCGAACCAGATGTCCCGGCCGTACTTCGCGTACCTCAGGTGTTTCGTAAAGCCCCGGAACATACATTTTTGTTTTTTTCATAAACTCGGTGATTGCAGCATCGCTTTTAAACCTATTGGCTAATTGCAGGCAAACATATTTGCCTGCACCGGCAAGTTTCTTATGGCCGAAAGCGTCGAGTCCGGCTGAATCATCCACAAGATCATCGCCATTTTCGTTCTTGATACCCTCAGCAACCATGATCAGGTAAGTACCTGCCTTTACATCGCTTTGCAGAATTCTTCGCGTAAAACGTTTTTTAACATGTTCGTATAAAATATCAAAATTAGCCGGGATCTCAGGGATCAGGATCGCATCAGCGTCAGCGGCAATTCCGCCGCGAAATGCTGTATGGCCTGCGTAACGTCCGAATACTTCCAGGACAATTATACGGTTATGAGTTCTTCCGGTTGTTTTTAGATCCTGCCCGAATGAAGCAATCCGGTTGATAGTGGAATCAGCTCCGACAGAATATGTCTGTAAATCAAGATCCATTGTTTTCGGCGCGTGCACGCAGGGTATACCGTTTTCGGATAAATCCACGATTACGCTTCCGGTATCGTCACCGCCGCTGATAACCAGCCCGTCAATGCCGAATTTTTTAAGGCCGGCTTTGATCCTTTCGTACTTTTTTTCATCTTTGATCATTTTGATTTTCACTCTTGAATGTCCGGCTTCAGATCCCGCTGGGTTTGCCTGAACAAGGTCTATTCTTTCCGGGTTTAATTCTACCAGTGATTCGAAATCAATTAAATTATACAGCCCAGCGTAGCCGTTGGGAATAATATAGCAGCTCATACCGCGGGAATGTGCCATTTGCGCGGCTCCCTTTACCACAGCATTAAGTCCGCCGCAGTCACCGCCGCTTGTAATAATTCCGATTTTCTTCATATATCCTCCTTAAATATTTTTGTCTAGTGGCTAATCCTTCGATGCAGTTAATCTTGCTTGGAAAATTTTCAGGAAAAAGCATGAATTTTGAATTCTTATTCTAACATACATTTAAACATATGCAAGATAAAAATTTTTAACAGATAAGCACACAGTAAACATGATATGGACAGCAGTTAAGAACCGGAAATCTTCAGGATGCAGGAGAAAAAGGATTTAACAGACAAAAAATTGGTGATATAGTGTTAAGAAATAATTAAATTCCTGAAATATTGGCAGATATCCTGAAAATATGGTAAACTTTATCATCTTTTTCAAATAGAAGTAAAACAATATAACATGTTCTAAATAAAAGAGAAATAGCGCAGCCGCTTACGGCTAAGCTCTTAATAACATAAAATTTTGGGCCATTCTTATTTAGGGTGGAAAAATTTCTGTAAGACAATAAGTGTGAAGTGGTACTAAAGTTACTTATATAAATTTATGAAAAAACTATTAAAAATAACCATAGTTATATTAATTCAGGCGTTTTTGGTCATGGATTTTGCCTTGGCCGGAGCGGGCTCAGCTTTTGTTTCTGTTGATATGGGAGAAACTTCCACCTTAGCACCATCTTTAAATCTGAATATAGAAACACTTAAAAACATGTTTTCCCGCTCCGTTCAACAGGCAGCACAGCAGAATGAATTAGGAATTAAAGCACCGAGGTTAAGATCTTATGAAATAGAGCCGCAACGGATCTTAATACTTAATGAAGCGACAGGCAAGGCGGTATTGGGAGTTATTCAGAGAGAAAAAGTAGAATGGCAAAAAGAACAGGTTTCCCTGTATGGCTCCTTACGTGTTAAAGAATTGAGCGGTTGTGCGTTAATCACAATTAGCGCTGGAAGCTTAGTTTGTGTAGCTAATGTTTTTCCGGATAATGATGCGAGAAAAAATTCTAAGGCTATTCAAAATATAGTGCGCCAGCTGAGAAAAACGGCAGGAAAATTGGATAATGTGCAAGTGAACGTTATTTTTTCCGATTTGACCTTCGAAAAATTAAACCTTGGAAAAACTAAAAATTATCATCTTTTTGCCAAGATAATAAGAGATAATTTAGAAAATGAGTTTGGACAGAAAAGAGTGAGCGTTGATGTTCAAAAAGGCAAACTCAGGGAAATGATATTTGACGCTAAGGGAAAAAAGTGGAGTTTTGTTAATCTGAATTTTAAGTTGTTTTCTCGTAACATATCCGGGGGAAGCAAAATATTTAAGACGTGGATAGAAGATGTTTTATATGAAAATAACAATATCCTTTCAGCAGACACAATTGCAAAGTTAGGTAAACAATTAGGAATTAGACAAAATGATGTTTTGGCTGCAAAGGCGCAGGAGAGGGCTAAGGCATGTATACGTTTTATAGGTGAACTGCCACGTGATGAAAAACATAACGTTTACATTTTTCGTGATGCGGCTGGATTATATGCGGCGCATAAAATATTGCGTGCGGATTCTCCCTCTGCAGTGTATTTATCTAAAAAGTCTTTTCGGACCATGACCGGACTTGGGATTAAAGCAGACTTGTTGATGCTGAAGATAATTGAAAAGGCATTATCACGTATAGGAAAGAAATTAAGTCAACAGGTTGATCATGATGAGTACGATGAATTTAAAAACGAATTTTTTAAGGCTTTTGAGGAAGAATTACGGCAAAATGAAAATCTAAGAAAAGCTGTTAGAGAAACGTTAATTTATTTTAATAAGGAGGGAATTTTAGGTCATGCTGCTAACGGATTGCGTTTTATTGATACGACGCGAAAAGGAACTTTTCCGTTGTTTCTTGAGGGTGTTTTTTCTTCGCCCTTGACAGAGCTTGAGCTATGGGATGAAGACTTAAGAGGTGTTTCTACCGAGAGCCTGATGTTTTACAGCAATTTGTCTCCGGCAATTAGTTTTGCTGCTAACGAGCAATCTGCAAGAAGAGCAGAAAGCTTATTTTATCCGGTTGAATTTAACGGTGAGTTTGATGCGGGTTTTACTCCGATTTTTAAAGAAACTTCTGAAAAAGATAAAAATTTATTTTATTTTGAGACGGTTATTTTAAGAAATGAAGCTTTGAAAGAATTGCAAGGTGAGGTTAATCCAGAATATTTAGCGAGAAAAGATTTTAGAAATGGCCGGTTGGATTCTATAATCTTTATTGATGTGGATTTGATGCGCATAACAAACGGTTATATTTCCAAGTCAAATGTTAATGTACTGCTTGAGTCATTGGGGAAGGAGTTGGAAGCTGCTAGGAAAGATTTAGGGAGTGATAATGCGGTATGGTTTCGCCGTGGAGGCGACGAGTTTGTGCTCGCGATGAATTCCAAATTAGGGAAGACAGCGAGTGATATGGCAAAGCAGATAAAAGAAAAGATCGAAAACACTGTTTTTGCCGTGGGATCGCTGGGGGCAGAACCTATTGATCCAAATGAGATAAATAGTATTGAGCGAAATGGCGGAAAAGTTTCGTATGTGGGAAGGCAAGCAATACTCATTGTTCAAAAAAATAAAGAAAAAACCGCACGTCAGTCTCTTACTGATTTCATAAACATGACGAATGCTCCTACTGGGGGGAAGAAGCTTCTCTTGCATGGATCATGGCTTGACCGCAAAGCAATAAATAATCAGGTTAGTTTTACTCTTTCGGTTGGGGTCGCGGGAGTATCGGATGTAACTGAGGTGAATTATGATGCGGTTCATGATCTGGCGGCGTTTAGAAAAGATAAATCAAAAGATGGGTTTAAAATAAGCGGTAACGGGCCGATTAATAATATTGCAGCGTTAGAAAAAATACATGAAGAAGGAGAAAGCATTATTCCGAAAAATGCTTCTGATTTACAGCTTGAGGTTGAGATGTTTAAAGAGATGGAGCAAGCTGCCATTAAACAGGAGGAAGAAGGTATTGATAGCGGGATACAGCCAATATGGGATATGTCCGTACGTTATTTTTCCCGACAATCAATAGCCTGGAAAGCGGTTCAAAGGATGAGGTATAATAATCCGGAACTTTTTTCGAAAGCTATTGCTTTTTCAATGCAGATGTTTGGTTATGCTGATGAAGCAGGTAAAATTAAAGGGTATGAGGAAGATTATTATCGTTTCCCTAGCGCTATAAAGGATAATCGAATCGATACCAGGGATTTTAAGGTAGTTAATGAGGCATTAGGTTATAGGGCAGGGGATGAAGTAATTGCACGGTCCAGAATTGCGGCAATAAAGCTTGCCGGTTTGTTGGAATATTATGATGTAATATTCGTTCGGGGGCCTCCCGCAGGAGTAATAGGATTTCTTATGCCGAAATCCGAAGAACCCGTTAGTTTGACTACAGTACAGATTAAAGAAATGTTCAAGAAATATATGGCAGCCGTTGAAGCGGAATTTAATAGAGACAATAAAGTAAAAGCAGAACGTCTAAGAATTATCTGGGATATGTTCGGTGCGGCAGAAAGAGATATTGGAGAGATTATGAATGATATCTATAAGACCCGTGTTGTTAATGAGCACACGCTTGGCTCTGAAGCGGGAATGCCTGAAGTTATACAATATGATACTGCATCAATTGAATCTCAAGTACTTGAATTAGAAGAGATTTTAGCCAATGAAGCAGTTGAATCTTTGGAGGCTTTGCAGCAATTGTGGAGACGTGGGAACGATGCTGTTCGTGATCGTTTTGAGAAAGAACAGATCATTAATGATTTATTATTGCCAAGTCCTTCTGTTTTGGATGAAATGCCGCTTTGGGAAATTGTCAACCAGTCAGTCTGATTTTAAAATGATCATAACATTTTAATTTTAAATAAGTTACAAAATATTTTTCTTTTAAAAAACTCCGGCAGAAATTAAGAACCGGAAATTTTCACACACCTTCAGCCGGTAAATTAGAGGGAAAAGTAGAGAAGATATAAGGGGGCCTAAATAAGCCCGTAAAAAAATATCCGCAAATCTTGCACAAAAATTGATAATATGGTATATTTAATTGCTTTTTTTATAATAAGATAACGTAGATTTTATTTTAATGTTCAATCCAGGCATAATTAATGCAAAAGGAAAAGAAGGATTATTATGAAAAGCGAGAAAAGTTCAGGCAAAAGAGGCGATTTGACTAACAGAATATCCACTCTGGAAAAAGAGTACCGGGATTTATCTAAGAAAATCACTTCAATGGAAAGAAACACTGATAACGTTGCGTCACTTGAGAGTGAGGTTGAATGGAAAAAGGAAAGAATGGTTTTAAAAGACCAGATGGCTGCTTTTGAGCAGGAAAGAGTTGCTTTACTTGAGCAGGTTACAAGTCTTGAAAACCGGCATCTAATTGACGTAGAGGTAGAGCAGGAGCGTGATAACCTTCAGGAAATGGTAGCGGGACTGGAGAAAGACAAGCAGAATCTGCTTCAAAGCCTGGATCTTCTGAGTGAGGAAAGAAAGCAATTCATAGAAAAGATCAGCCGCCTGGAAAATATTAGCAATGCTTTTTATCTCCAAAAAGAGCGCCGGGATATGGAAAATGAGATTGCTAATCTCAGGTTTGAGAACAACAGTTTGAACACCCATGCCCAGATGAATGAGGAGGTCAAAAAGGAGCTTGAAAAGAAGATCCAAAACCTGGAAGGCCAGAGCAAAGCTTTAAATTATCTGGATCAAAAGAGCAAGTTGTTTAAGGCAGATCTGGATGAAGCCCAGATGTATATTGAAGATTTAAAAGGAAAACTTTGTGATTTTGAGGCAGAAAACAAAGGATTAAAGGCAAAATTGGAGGAGCTTGAAAAATATACTCAGGCAGCTAAAAAGAATAAAGCATATGAAAGAGAACTCTCCGAAAGCAGACATGAAAGCAAAAGGCTTCAGGAGGAGATTTTTGGTTTTGAACAGGAACAGAAAAGCTTGCTTGATGAGATATGTGAATTAAAAGAAAAGGTGAGTTCCGAAAAAATAATCAATAAAGCAAATCTTGACCTGTCTAAGAAAATAGGTCAGATTGAGGCTATTAACAAAGAATTGCTTGCGAAGATTTCAATTCTTGAAGAGGATAAGAAAGAACTCATAGCATTGAATATTCAAAAAGCGCACATGGCTGAAAATAATGAGGGGACAGAGGAATTAGAGAAGAAAAACAGCGAATTGGAAAAGGAGCGGATTCATTTATTCAAAATTATCGGCAAGCTGGAAGAAGAAAAAAAGGTGCTTCCTTATCTTGACGAAAAGAGTTCTATCTTAGAGCAAGAGCTCAATCAGGCTGAAAAAAAGCTGGGAGATCTTAAAAAGACGATAACGGATCTTGAGAAGGAAAACAGCGAAGCGGCAAAGAAAGTAGCTGTGCTGGAAGAAAGGCGTAATACACGCTTAAGCCTTGAACAGGATAACATCGCCTTAAAAAAGAAAGTAGCTGAGCTGGAAACAGAAATTAAACAGTTGAAGAAAACGCAGAAAGAGTCAGGGATTAAGGAATCTCAATTGGAGCCAACGTATCTTAAAAGCGAAGATTATAAGAAGGAACTTGCTAAGATGGGCATTGAAAAAGGATCCCTTATGCAAAAGGCTAATGATCTAATCGCTGAGCGTAAAGAATTGATGAGAAAAGCTGCTGATAGTCAATCAATTGTGGAATCGCTTAATAATGATATTAAATTATTGAAACAGAAACAAACAGAACTTTTGAAAACAATAGAAGAGTTCCAGAGTTCAAATCAGGTAGCCTATGTACTGGATCGGGAAAAGCTTGCGGAGTTAAAGGATTTTACGCTTGAGGCCATACAGGCCAGGAGATGGAAAAGTTCGGAATTTGTAAACGGCGCCTATGATGCAATAGGGTTGTTTTACAGGACACTTCTTTCAGACAGGCCGATACAAAAAAAGATAAAATAGACAGGCCGCTCTATAGGCAGTTATTAAGCCTGAACTGGTAATCTCAGTTCAGGCTTTTTTGCTCTTTGTAAAGTTGTTTGACAGTGGAGCTATTAAACGTTATTATATTCATTGATTGATTTAACCAAGGCGGGAAAAAATCAGAGGGCCGAATTATAAGACAGGAGGGGTTGATGGGAAAAAGAATAATATTTTTAATATTGGCTTTGGTATTTTTATTTAGCCGGTTTGTGCTGGCTGATAATGCTAAGGAGGATAATGATATCGTAACTGTATTGAAAAGCGTTATTACAGAAAATTTTGAGGCTTATGAGCTGGAAGATATTGAAAAAGTGATGCAAACAGTACACAGTAAATCTCCCGGATTTGAAGCTACGAAGGAGTTTTCTTCCCAGGTATTCCCGGTTTATGACATTAAATATGAATTATTAAGTTTTAAGTATATCTCGCTTGAAGGAGAGTATGCTTTGGGCCGAGTAAAGCAAAAAACATCAAAAATTTCCGGCCCGGAATTTAAGGACAATATTATCGATTCGATAGTGATCTTCAAGCAAGAAGCCGGCTTTTGGAAATTATGGTCTCAGGCGACGCTTACGCTGGAATACTTATAATTTGGCCCTCAAAGGGATTTTATGCGGAGAATCTTAAACTGCTGGGTTCCTCGCAGGTATTAGCATTAACTTTCTATTTGACTTATAATTATGACTATAATAAAATGTATAATATAAAAGCGGGTTATGCTTTAAATGGACAAAGTGATATTGATCAAAATAATAGGTTAGTGTCCGAGATAATCAGGAGGATTATATGGCGCGGGAAAGAAGAGGATTTGCGCGGCTTTATGTTGGCGTAGAAGCGGTTTATAAACAGGCGGATAAAGAAAATACTGTTCTAGTACAAGATATTAGTATTTCAGGAGTTAGATTTATTTCCAACGAAGTTTTAGATCAGAATAGCGAGGTAGCTTTTACTCTATCCATTCCAGATTTACCTAAGAGTATATCAGCAAAAGGAAAGGTTATATGGCAGAGAAGGTTTTCTGAATCTTTTTGTGATACAGGTTTAGAGTTTACCCATATAGATACTGATTCCCTGCAGATGCTTTCTAATTACATAAAAAGTGCGCTGGGAAGGGTTGATGAACATCGCGAATTTGTACGCAGTAATCTGAGCACAATGGTTACCTATAAAATTTTAAGTAATCCTGATGAAGAGAAGCGCTGCATTACCGTTGATGTAAGCCCAACCGGGATGAAGGTTTTTGCTAAAGAGCTTTTAAAGAATGAAGAATCTCTGGAGCTGTCATTTAATCTTCCTGAGGAGGAGGAGGCTATTCATGCCATAGGTAAAGTGATCTGGGTAAAGGAAAGAGAAGAGAAGTTCACTGAGTGCGGGATAGAATTTACTCAAATAGACATCGCAAGTGTAAACAAGATAAATCACTATGTGAAGCAGACATTGGGAATAGAATGGTAGGGGCCGGGTTGTGAAGCTTTATCTGGTGCGGCATGGGCAGGCTTTGGCTGAAAATCAGGATCCTCTGCAGCATCTGAGTGAAAAGGGTAATCTGGACGCGCAAAAAGCTGCTGAGTTTTTAAAAAAAGCCCGGATAAAAATAAATATTATCATTAGCAGCATAAAAACCCGCGCTATCCAGACAGCAGAGATTATTGCAGCCGAAGTATGTCCCACCTGCAAGGTAGAACAAATAAATGGGGTCTTGCCTAACGATTCAGCCGAAGCGTTCCTTGAGAGCATTGAATTTAGTGAAAAAGACATTATGTTAGTAGGGCATCTGCCTTTTTTATCGCACCTTACATCTTTACTCTTAAGCGGGGAGAAAAATAGAGTAAAAATTTTGTATTCAACCTGCTCAGTAGTATGTCTTGAACAAAAGGAAGGGAATGCGTGGCAATTGATATTTGCCATTAATCCGGATTTACTTTAAAAAGAATAGTTTAAAAGCGCGTAATAATGACCTCATACAGGAATATTTTCCATAGCCGGTGATTCTAAAAAAAATAAATAGTGGTTTTTGTGATAGAGAGTAAATATGAAAAAAAGAGCATTTGCCATTTTATTGTTATTATGTTTACCAAGCTGCGATAGATTGCCTGATAGGCAGGAAAGCCATTATCAACTAATGAAAGCCGCGGATGGATCGGTTTACCGTCTAAATAAAAAAACAGGCCAGGTGTCAGTGATAAAAGGGGATGAAATCGTTGCGATCAAAGCAGCTAACCCGGTGCCGGAAATAAAATACGCTGAAATAAATCCTGAAAAAGAACAGCCTGAAGAAGGCCCCCAGAACATATCGCAGGCAAAAACCCCGGAACCGGCCGATAATGTACAAGTTGATTATGCTATTAAAAACATGAAGGACTGGAGTGAACAGCGGTTGCAGGGAAAGAATCTAAAAGTCAGGTTTAAAAGTGCATGGAAAAAAGGGGTGCTGGATTATGAGTTTGTGGCTTATCCCTATCTGTCACTTAAGAAAATGCTTGATAAAAAGGAAGAGGATGTTTATTATCAGAGAAAATGGCATGGATTTGTTATTAATTTAATTGATGAAGAAGGAGTTATAATAAATATAATACCGATAAAGCTTTGGGATATGGCCAGGACGGTTGATAATAAAGGAAGGTTTGAAAGCATGGTAATAAAGGATAAAATCGAGCTTCCGGAAGATGAATATATCAGAATTATAGATTATAATCTTGACTGGAAGCTTGACCGGCTGTTTATACCTGACTATAAATTTCAAAACAAAGTCGATGACCTAATGCAGACATACAGTTGGTATGGTGAAGTAGACCGAAAGGTTGATATCGATGCCCCTCAAGGGGCCAAGTACTGGTGGATGACGTTCCCGGATAAGAGAAAGGTATATTTTTCCACTGAGCAGGAACTTCTTAAAAGTTATCAGGAAACAACAGGAAAGATTATTGACAGCCATAAAGAGTGATCATCTCAATTAATTTTAAGCGCATTAACAATTACTTGTTAATTTTGATCAGGGGATATCTCTTATACGGGAATAAAAATGGCGATTAAATGCCCAAAGTGCAAGAAAATCTACGAGCTGTCAGCCTTTGACGCGCAGGAGAGTCTTTTCTGTGTTTGCGGGCAAAGTTTAGGTGTTGAGCAGGAAGATGTAATGAAGAGTTTAAATGAAATTTGTACACAGTATAAATTAAAGCTTGAGGAGGGAAAAGTTGTCCAAATACGGAAAATGGCTGATAGTATAGTTTCTTTGATAATGAATATTGATTACAGCCGGGATTATGTGAAAATACAAAAAAATAAATTGAGGGACTTAATTTTAGAGATTTCACCGGATAAGGTTCATCTTTATGGATTAATTTATGAGCCAAGGTTTGAAAGGCTCTGGAAAAAGTTCCGTGAGAGCGATGCGGATTAAATTATGAGTTGTTCTTTACTTTAATATTTTAAGGAGATATTATGAAAAAATGCCCGTTTTGTGCTGAAGAAATACAGGATGGAGCAATAAAATGCAAGCATTGCGGTGAGTTCATCAAAAAAATAAAAAAATGGTATTTTCAGCCGATAGGCATGATAATTCTCTTTTTTGCCGTAGGGCCTTTGGCCCTGCCTTTAGTTTGGATGAATCCTGATTTGAATAAAAATCAGAAGCTGCTTATAAGTGCCGTTGTGATTTGCTTATTTTGGATATTAGGGGCAGTGGTCGCAAATTCGCTCAAAAATCTGATCAGTTATTATCAGCTTATGTTTCAGCTTTAGCCGCTTTTCACAGAGATGTTATAAGGATAATCAAAAAGGGGGACAAAATGAACGCAGGATTATGGGTGTTAATTGGAGGTGCTGTTTTAATCGGGCTCCTGTATAACAGCTTAGTGGGTAAAAAAAACCAGGTAGAGAATGTTTTTGCCGGTATGGACGCGATACTTAAGAAAAGGTATGATCTTATCCCCAATCTTATTTCAACGGTTAAAACCTATATGAAGCATGAACAAGGGACATTAACGGAAATAACCGAAATAAGAGCAAAGGCGATCTCAGGAAACCTTAGTAACGATGAAAAAGTAGAGCTGGATAATAAGGTTACTAAGGCGCTTGGCGGTATTATGGTTGCTGTTGAAAACTATCCTGATCTTAAGGCTAATCAGAATTTCCTGCAGCTGCAAAGATCTCTAAATGAAATTGAAGAACAGATTTCCGCCGCTCGCAGAGCATATAATGCCGCGGTAACCGACTATAATAATTCGATTGAAATGGCCCCTACAAACATCCTGGCTTCAGTTATGCGTTATCAAAGAAAACAGGTGTTTGAAATTTCTCAAACAGAAAGACAAAATGTAAATGTGAAAAACCTTTTTAATCAATCGTAGTTTTCTTTCTTTTAAGAAAGGCCGCTAAATAAATGAAAACACTTGAGGAATTAAAGAATTTTTACGAGTCTACGCTGTTGCCGGAACTAAAGGTTCTCGAGATTCAGAGGCTAAAAGTGCGAAACAAAGTGCTGCTTGGCGGCTTTACCATTATCCCCTTAGCCGCGCTGCTCGCGTTTTTTGTTAAAAACAAAGATTTGGCAATGTTAATTATGCTGCTTGGCATTATTGCTGTTTTCTTTATTTCCTTTATCGCGGCAAAAGATTACAGAAAGAACTTTAAAAAGGGGATCATAGAGAGCATTGTACATTTTATTGATAAAAACCTCAGTTACCAGAGGACAGGCTGTATCGCAAGATCTTCATTCATGGACAGTAAGATCTTTACAAGAAGGCCGGACGAATACAGCGGGGATGATTATGTAAAAGGCAAGGTTGGGCAGACTCATCTGGAGTTTTCCGAGATTCACGCGAAATATGTTACGTATGATAGCAAAGGGCGCAGACAGGTGCATACAATATTTAAGGGCCTGTTTTTTATTGCTGATTTTAATAAGCATTTCAGCGGCAGGACTGTGGTCCTGCCCGATACAGCGGAAAAGCTTTTCGGCCAAATAGGCACCTTGCTCCAGTCAATCAATAAAATAAGAGGACAGCTTATTAAACTGGAGGATCCCGAATTTGAAAAAATATTTGCTGTTTACGGTGACAATCAGATAGAAGCGCGATACATCTTATCGACCAGCCTTATGAGCAGGATGGTTGAGTTTAAGAAAAAAACCAGGCGTAGGATCTGTTTTTCCTTTATCGGGTCTAAAGTTTATGTTGCCGTAAGTTATGGCAGAAATCTTTTTGAACCGCGTATATTCAGAACCTTACTTGATTTTTCTCCGATTGGGCAGTATTTTGAGGATTTTCAAATGGCGGTAGGGATAGTGGAAGATTTGAATTTAAATACAAGGATATGGACCAAGACATAATCCCGCTTGCCGCCGCTTGCCCGATTATTTCATACCGCTGCTTATTTTTTTCTGCTGACTTTGCGCTCTTTTAGAAGTGCCGGTTCTTAATCCCTGTGTTGACGCTGATTGGTTTGCAACTCCTTAAAAAATCAGGTATAATTTCTTACCTTAAAATTCAACCGAATAAGCGGAATTTGATTATGAAATCAAAAAAAAATAAATTCTTTAAAATCATTACTTTTTTGCTGATACAGGGGTATTTTTTTATCAATCTTGCAATAATTCTGCCAGATGCTTATGCGGGCTCTTTGAATAGAAAAGAACGCAGTACCCTCTCTGCTAAAATAAATATGCTCTCTCTGGAATTAAAGAATGCTTTTAACCCAGTTTTAAACCGTTCTGTTAGCCAATCAAGGTTATTATCTCCTGCGGCGGCAGATGCGCCGAAAGAAAATAATAATTTTAAAAAAAACAGGCCCGAAAAAAAACATGCGGTTCTTTTTATCTGTAACGGGAATCAGGAGCGCTCTCAAATGGCCGCGCAGTTAATGAATAATAATATACCGCCTGATTTAGCTGAATATTTTATTGCCGAATCAGCGGGATTATTAAAACCGGATAATTCAATAACAGAACTTTTGAGCCGGCACCCGCTGCTTCGTAATCGTACCCCAAAGAAGGTAACTGAGACAATGTTGAGAGATGCGAAGATAATCTTTGTTATGACTGGGGAACAGAAAGAAAGGCTTGAAAGAAAATATCCTGATTTGACCGGAAAAATTTTCCTGCTCATGGGGGACAAAAAACTGGACGCGGTAAAAGCTGATTATGATATAAATGGGCCGACTTATACGGCCCTGGAAAAAACGATTACTGCCAGATTGCCGGAAATCTATAATCAATTACGCGGTATACTGGCTCAGGAGCATGTTCAAGGCCTGCCCGGGAAAATAAAGGCTGTCACTTTTAATGATAATCTGATACACGCGGCTATTTAAATCAGGCTGCAAAATACCCCGCCACATTATGCGCTTTCCACTTTTCGACGGGAAACTTGTTTGACAATGACTAATTTGTATGTTAATATACTTAAAAAGGTAAAGGAAAATGAAGTTTAAGCCGGTTGAAGAACAATTAGAGATTATTAAGCGCGGTGCGGTTGAGCTTATTTCTGAAGAAGAGCTCACAAAAAAACTGCGAAAATCTTATGAGACAGGAAAGCCTCTTGTTATAAAAGCAGGGTTTGATCCCAGCGCTGCGGATATCCATCTGGGCCATACTGTTTTGCTTCGAAAGCTCAAGCAGTTTCAGGACCTCGGCCATGAGATAAAATTCCTTATAGGTGATTTTACCGGCATGATCGGAGACCCTTCCGGTAAATCCGAGATCAGAAAACAGCTTACCCGCGAGCAGGTAAGTGAAAATGCCAAAACCTATCAGCTGCAGGTGAGCAAGGTGCTGCGAAAAGAGATCAATCCTGTGTTCAACAGCCATTGGTTTGAAAAGTTCACGCCTTATGATTTCCTGCGCCTGAGCGCGCATCTGACGGTTGCCCAGATGCTCTCCAGAGAGGATTTTAAACAGCGCTATGCCAAAGGCCAGGATATCAGCATCCTGGAATTCATGTACCCGCTGCTGCAGGGCTATGATTCTGTGGAATTAAAGGCGGATGTAGAGCTTGGCGGTACGGATCAGAAGTTCAATCTGCTTGTAGGCAGACAGATGCAGAAAGACTGCAATGTACCTGTGCAGTGTGTGCTCATGATGCCTCTTCTTGAGGGACTTGACGGTGTTCAGAAAATGAGTAAAAGCCTTAATAATTATGTGGGTATTAATGAGCCGGCTGATGTGATATACGCGAAATTAATGTCTATATCCGATTTTCTTATGTACCGTTATTATGAACTGCTCACTGATGTGCCGTTGATTGAGATAAAAAAATATAAGAGCGATATTGAGTTAGGAATTCTGCATCCTAAAAAATGCAAAGAAAACCTTGCACTTGAAATAACCAAATGTTATTACAGCGGGCAGGAGGCCCAAAAAGCAGCAAAGACCTTTAACAGCCGCTTTAGCGGCGGTACTAACTGGGACGATACAGATAACTTTGAGAATATTTCTCTTAATAGATCTCAATGGGTAGATGGTAAGCTCTGGATATGTAAGTTACTCACCCTAACAGGCGCGTGTAAAAGTAATTCTGATGCCAGGCGGCTTATTCAGCAAAAGGCAGTTGTACTAAACGGTAAGATTTTAACCGATGCTAACCTTGAACTTCCCGTGCCGGAAAAAGAATATCTGCTTAAGGCCGGAAAAAAGAAATTTGTCCGAATATTAGTGAATGGATAAAAACAATCAAATCCTCAGCCAATCCGCGCAATTTGTAAAAGGTGTCGGCCCTAAAAAAATCAAATCCCTGAACAATCTCAATATTTTTAATGTACGCGGCCTGCTTTTTTATTTTCCGCGCAGATATGAAGATAGAAGTAATCTTAAAAAAATTAATAAAATCAGTGTCGGCAGTGTGGAAACCATACGCGGACGCGTGCTGGCTATGGGCCTTAGGCGTTTACAGGGGAGAAAAACTATTTTTCAGCTTGCCGTGGGAGATGAAAGCGGCGTGCTGTACGGAACTTGGTTTAATCAGCCGTATATGAAAAATGCCTTTAAACTGAACGATGAAGTAATCCTGCACGGCAAGGTTGACCGCTATTCAAAACTGCAGATCAACTCGCCTGAATATGAAGTACTTAAAAGCGATGATGAGGATACGATACACACAGGACGGATTGTACCGGTTTATCCGCTTGGGGCTGATGTCTATCAGCGCTATTTGCGCTCTTTGCTTAAACGCACGCTTGATACCTATCTTGACGAGGTCATTGAATTCCTGCCGCCGCAAATGCTAAAAGAAAATGAACTATGCGGTATTAAGCAGGCATTGGCGAATGTGCATTTCCCGGATGATTTCAAGCAATTGGAGACTGCCAGGAAAAGACTTATCTTTGATGAATTTTTCCTGCTGCAGCTTGCCATTGCCATAAGAAAGCATGATATGAAGGAGAATATCGCGGGCATAGGTTTTAAGATGAGAGGTGAACTGCTGGATAAATTCAAAAAAACCCTGCCTTTTGAACTTACCCATGATCAAAGGAGCGTAATAAAAGATATCGAAGAAGATATGCGCTTGGTAAAGCCGATGAACCGGCTTTTACAGGGTGACGTAGGCAGCGGAAAGACGATTGTCAGTATTTGGGCGCTTGTCGGCTGTGTGCAGGATAAATATCAGGCCGCGTTAATGGTACCGACAGAAATACTTGCCCGCCAGCATTATCATAATATAGCGGCAATGCTTGAGCCCCTGGGGATAAAGGTGGTGCTGCTTGTCAGCGGGCTGAAGAAAAAGGAAAAAGAGGAAACGATTCTGCTGATTGCCGAAAATAAGGCGGAAATTGTCATCGGTACCCATTCCCTGATCCAGGATACGGTTAAATGGAAAAAACTGGGCCTGATCATCGTTGATGAACAGCATAAATTCGGGGTAATGCAAAGGGTCAAGCTGCGGAAAAAGGGCAGGGCCCCTGATATGCTGGTTATGAGCGCGACACCGATACCTCGCACATTGGCTATTACAGTATATGGAGACCTGGATGTGTCTACAATACGCCAATTGCCGCCGGGAAGAACGCCGGTTGAGACTTACTGGATCAGTGAGAAAAAAAGAAATGATTTTTATGTGTTCTTAAAGAAAAAGATAAAAGAAAAAAATCAGGTTTATGTTGTCTACCCTGTGGTAGAGAAGTCTAAGGTTCTGGACCTGAAGGCCGCCGTAAAGATGTATGAACATTTTAAGAGGGATATCTTTCCCGAAGTCAATGTAGGATTAATACACGGCAGGATGAAAGATGAAGAAAAGAAATCTGTAATGCGGCTGTTCAAGGCAGGACAGATAGATATTCTGGTGGCCACAACAGTTATTGAGGTGGGTATTGATGTGCCGAACGCGTCGGTCATTCTCATCGAGCATGCTGAACGCTTCGGGCTTAGTCAGCTGCACCAGCTTAGAGGGCGTGTGGGACGGGGAAGAAAGCAGGCTTACTGTGTACTGCTCTCAGAGGCAAAAAGCGAGGAAGCTGCTAAAAGACTCTCAGCTATGACCAAGACCAATGACGGGTTTAAAATAGCCGAGGTGGATTTGCTGATCCGCGGGCCGGGTGAATTCTTTGGCACAAAACAGCACGGCATGCCTGAGCTGAAAATCGCCAATATCCTGAGTGACCGCCAGATACTGCTTGATGCCCGAAAAGAAGCATTTGCCCTGATCGAGCAAAACCCTGCCATAAAAGAGCAAAAGGATAACCCGATCATCAGTGAAATGATTGCTAAATTCCCCCAGAATCAGGAACTGATTTCTGCCCGATAGTGGGACTATTGTTTTCGCGAATTGTAAATCGACCAATTAAAATCCGCAAATACAATTTCCCCTATCTGTTTGATGATCAAAGGAAACGTGTTTTCTATCTAGGAGCTGGGGATTTGTAACCGGTGAGTTACGGGGGAAATTTTTACTAATTTAAGACTGTTAACATAATGCGAAACGCAGTTGGAAAAATCTATTTTGGCTCATTCTCGACGGACATCCTGTCCGTCTGCGAGGGAATTTACTACTGTTTGACA
>JAKLQT010000190.1 GCA_022013205.1 Candidatus Omnitrophota bacterium
ATCCCAGCACTTTTCCCCGGCTGTCGCCTTTTACAACAGTGCCCTGCACACTAAATCTCCTGCCCAGCAGCTTACTTACCGCGTGAAGCCTGCCGTTTTCAATAAGGCTTCTAATAAACGAACTGCTTATGACCTTGCCCGCGCTTTTAACGGATTCTATCGCATCGACTTTGAATCCGCCCCTTTGGGCTGCTGACTTAAGAAATTTTATATTGCCGCTTTTATTTCTGCCGAAATTAAAATTCTTTCCTATTACAACTTGTGTTGCCCTCAGCTGCCCAAGCAGGATCTTATCGATAAAGTCCTGCGGCCTCATCCCGGCAAAACTTTTCTTAAAATCAACTATCAGGCAAATGTCCGGGTTTAATTGCGATATTAAACCAACTCTGTGTTCAATACTGGTTAGCAGCGCGGGAGATTTATTTGGATTTGTTATGCGCATCGGATGCGGATAAAAAGTCATTACCACACTCACACCGTTTAACCTAGCCGCGATACTGGCTGCCTTTTTAATTATCCTTTTATGGGCAATATGTACTCCGTCAAAGGTACCTATGGCAACAACCACAGGCCCTTTATGCTTTAAAGCGTTGAAATTTTTTAATCCCTTGATGATCTTCATGGCATTTATATTTTTATAAGCCTGCTCAGGATTTGGGCAGCTTTACATTGTTTTATATTTTCAACTTTGATTGCCTCTGTTACGATGTAATCACCCACACCCAATCGACGCAAACCGTTCATATACGCGCCGCAGCCCAGCACCTCACCTATTTCCTCACATAAGGTTCTAACATATGTGCCTTTTGAACACAACAGCGTAAAATATATATGAGGTAAATCTATCTTTGATATATGCAGGCTCGAAATTATAATCTTCTGCGGCTGCCTTTCAATGGAAATCCCTTTTCGCGCAAGCTCATAAAGTTTTTTACCGCCTACTTTTTTAGCACTGACCATTGGCGGCACCTGCTGCGTCTCACCTTGAAACTGTTCAAAAGCCTCATCTATCTGCTTTTTGGAGTAACCCGCGACTTTTTTCTCAGTTATTATCTTTCCGGTATGATCAGCCGTGTCTGTCTTTACGCCCAGGGTAAGCCTTACTTCATAGGTTTTATCAAGCCCGGAAAAAGAGCTTGCCTTTTTTGTAGCGGCCTTACTGATTAAAACCAGCAGGAGCCCGGTAGCCTCAGGATCTAGGGTTCCCGCGTGTCCAATCTTTTTTATGTTCAACTTAGCCCTGAGGATATCTATAACATCATGCGAAGTCATTCCGTTAGGCTTGTCTACCAGTAATAATCCATTTATGTCCATATTTTTAAGCACAGCCTTCAGCTGTTTAAAAACCGTTTTGCGTCATACGTATTGCCGCCAAGCTCAATACTGCTTTAGTTTTTTGGCCCTTTATTTTTTCTGATTGCTTCCTCAACAACGCTTACAAGCATCTGCTCTGCTTCATCCATGCTTTTTTCTATAACACAGCCGCTTGCGGCCTTGTGCCCGCCGCCTCCGAATTTTTCGGCGATTTTATTAACATCAATATCTGTTTTTGAACGAAAACTCACTTTTACCCCGGACTTATTGTCCATCTCTTTTAAAAAAGCAACCACCTCTGCTCCGTCTATCATACGCACAAAAGCGATAAAATCCTCACAGCAATCAGCCGTAAGCTTATTCCTGCTCAGCATTTCATTTGTTACCTTAAACCAGATAAATTTAGCATCATCTGTTCTTTTGAGATTTGCAAGCACTTCCGCCAGAAGTTTAAAGGTATTAAATGATTTTGTCTCATAAACATATTCATAAACCTGCTTGGGGTCAATATCATAAAGCAGAAGTTCAGCCGCTATCTGATGCGTTCTTGCCGTAGTATTTGAATAGCGAAAAGATCCGGTATCTGTCATTATCGCCACATAAACACATAACGCGCTATCATCATCAATAACCATATCACTGCTCTTAAACAGATCATATATCATCTCCCCCACTGATGAGCAGCGCGGATCAACCCAGTTTAAATTACCGAACTCACGATTGCTCACATGATGATCAATATTAATGATATACTTTCCATTTAACAGCTGCTTAACATCACCGATCCTATCAAGCGTAGGTGAATCAAGTATTATCGCCACCTCATATTCAACCTTTTCATTTTTCAAATCCCTAAACAGCTCCACACTTTTGGCTCCGGGAATAAACATAATATTCTTCGGCACGCCATCAGTATTGATTATCCTGACCTTTTTATCCAGCATTTTCAGCAAGTTTGCCATAGCCAACTGACTGCCTATGGCATCACCTTCAGGGTTAACATGTCCGGCGATCAAAAACCGCTTATGCTTTTTTATAACATCAAGAATCTGTTTTCTGATCATCATTCCCCTTTTCCTCTTTTTCCAATCTCTCTTTTTCTATTTTATCGAAAATCATGCCGATATGCAGATTATATTCAGTAGATGTATCAAGCTTAAAAATTATCTCCGGGGTATAACGCAATTCCATGGTGTCCCCAAGCAGTTTTCTGATATATTTATTCGCGCTCTTAAGCCCCTCTCGCGCTTCCTTTTTCTTATCATCTTCACCCAAAACACTGTAAAAGGCCTTTGCGGTGCGCAAATCACTAGTAAGTTCCACTTTGGTAATTGTAAGAAACCCGATACGGGGATCTTTTATTTTATCATGGATTATAATGCTTATCTCTTCTTTTATGCGTTGGGCGACTTTTTCTTTTCTTTGGCTCATTACTAAATCTCCATTTTCATCTCGATTAATTATGCACATAGTATCTTCCTGGCAAATTCAAGTTCTTCTTTCTTTGTAGAAATAATGCCGTCAATTTTTGCGCAAAGCGTAAGTGCCAGCGCCTGTTTAAAACGGGGCCCTGTGTAAGAAACGATTTTTTTCAGGTCATGCCCGGAAATTTTAAGCTTTATATTAGCATATTTTCTTAAAAAGTTTATATAAAATTCTTTTTTCTTCATTGTTTTCGTTTTGGCCATAAAAAAAAGCAGCACTTCAAGCGGCAGAGGCTTGAACAGTTTATATAAGCCGCTTGGCGCAACGTGAGCGTTTTTGTTTATTGTCTGAAATATGTTCAGCTCATTTTCTTTACTAACAAACACGCACTCTTTCACTGATTTTTTAAAGCTGAATTTTTTAAAGACCTCTTGGGCCTCTTTTTCTGTTAAGTCATCTAAGATTACAAGCAGATATACAATCTGGCGCCTGAGAGGCAGCTGGAAAAAGCTCAGTTTATACCAGCCCAGAATCTCTTCCACAGATTCAAGGTTCTGAAGCATTTTTTTGTTAAATTTCAGCCGCCTGTGGATGAACTTCAATTCGTGAAGATGCGCCATCCGCCGAATAACTTTTATTGGATGCGGTTCACTCAAAAGCAGAATCAGCTCATCGGCTATCCTGATTTTGTGCAGCCGGTCAAACATCTCAAGGTCCACCGCTGCCTGGATTAAATTCTCCGTATGTTTGTCAATTAGAAAATCAAAACGCTGCTCAAAACGAATAGCTCGAAGAATCCGGGTAGGATCCTCCACAAAGCTAAGATCATGCAAAACACGTATCCTTTTCTCTCTGATATCCTTTCCTCCATTGAAAAAATCGATCAGCTTAGCAAATGTCTTTTTGTTTAACCCGATAGCAAGAGTGTTTATCGTAAAATCTCTCCGGCATAAATCCTGCGCCAGTGAGCTGGACTTAACAACCGGTAAGGCAGCGGGATACTCGTAAAACTCGGTCCGCGCGGTAGCAATATCCAGCATCGTCCCGTCTTTTAGCTTGATCTTCGCTGTTTTAAATCTTTGATGGATTTCAACTTCGGCTTTAAACCGTTTTGCCAAAATCTGAGCAAACTCAATAGCATTGGCCTCAACAACAATATCCATATCGAGATTGGCTCTGCCTTGAATTAAATCCCGCACAAAGCCTCCGATAATATAAGCGTTTATTTTTTGTTGATCAGCGATCCTGCCGATTTTTTTTAGAAAACTAATTGTTTTTTTCGGCAAAACGCGTTCCATCTTCTTACCCAGATCAAGCTGCTTATGTTCTGCGGTTTTAATCTCTTTTCTTTGCACCCTGTCTATAAAAACATCTTTGTAATTACTTTTTAAAATATCTCTTTGTGATACAACTCCGATAAGTTTTCCGTTTTCAAGCACAGGTAAAAGATCAAGCCTCTCTTCAGACATGGATCTCTGCACATCCTCTAACGGCGCATCCGCGCTTACTGCCGGAACTTTCTTGCGCATATACCCTTTTATCGGCGCGTGCGCGAACCCCTGCGCCAGCGCCCGGTCAATATCACTTCTGGTAATAATGCCCTCGAATTTACCATTTTCAACAACCGCGGCAGCATCAAGGCGCAGCTTACTTAATATCTTTTTAGCCTTATACACGGGAACCTTTAAATTGAATGTGTTTAAATCCACGTTCATTATATCCGCGGCATTAAGCTTTGATTTTACTCTTTTCTTAAGAATGCCTAACAGCTCCTTTTCCACTTCAGAAATTCTCTTTCCTCTTATCGTAGCTGAGGCGGCGCTGGGATGCCCTCCCCCGTTGAATTTCCTAATGATCTTATTTACATCCACAGAATTCAGGCGGCTGCGCGCGATCATCTGAATTCTCTCACCGATATTTACCAGAGTAAACAGCACGCTGAAATTTTCTATTTCAAGAAGCTTATGCGTAACCCAGGCCAAATCCTGTGATTCGTCATGAATCCTGACGCTTGAAATCGCGATATTTACTCCGGCAACACGAAAAATTTTTGTTGCGTCGATAAGCTGAGAAAGCAGATGCATCTCTGCTTTGCTTAATTCACGGCTCAGGCATGAGGCGATCAGACTCAAATTCGCTCTCTGTGAAAATAGATAGCTAACCATATCAATATCTTTCTTAGTTGTGGTCTGAAAAGTCAGAGATCCTGTATCCTCATAAATACCCAGAGCGAATATCGTGGCCTCAAGCGGGCTTATAGGAATCTTTTTCTTCTTTATTATTTCAAGTAATATCGTTACCGTAGCACCTCTTCTGCGATAAACATCTTTATGGGCGATCAGGTCGTTCTTGCCTCTTGGATGATGATCATAGCAATGTACCTGCAGTCCGGAATTTTTCAGAAACTCAGCCGCTTTTCCTATTCTGCTCTTTAATCTTGTATCCACCATTATCAAGCGGCTCATTTTTTTAAAATCCACATTCTTTTCGTTTTCCGCGCGGATACCTTCATGCACCATGGATAGAAAATCACGCACACTGCGTTCCTTGCTCGATGGGTGGATAACTTTTGCATTAGGATAGAGTTTTGAGGCTGCAACAAGGCTGCCTAACGCGTCAAAATCCGCATTATTATGTGTTACTATGACATCCATAATGTGAACCTAAGTTAAAAGGTAAAAGTGAAAAATAGGAGCATGATTATATCTTAATGATATTATTTTTAGAATTTGAGCTAAAAATAATTGTGTTTACGGCTTTTGTAAGCACATCTTGATTATTCCACAGTATTGAGTTGTACGTAATGTGTTTAAGAATTACTTCTTGGTTCTTTTGCTTTTTCCTTGCGATTTTGCGTTTTTTCGCAATGCGCAATACTCGATACGCGATAATTTTTCTTGTACTTCAGTAGTTCTTTTTACTTTTATTTGGCGCCCCCTGGGAGAATCGAACTTCCATCTCAGGCTCCGGAGGCCAGCGCTTTATCCGTTAAGCTAAGGGGGCGATTGCCAAATTATCTATAAGTAAATATGAGCAAAAACTGTTCTTCCTATCCGGGTTCTCTGCAAATTTACTCTAAAAAACTAAAAGCGTCAAGGCCGCGGATGGAATTTTTTATGAATTGATTTAAGCTTATCTTTATTCATATGAGTGTATATCTGCGTTGTAGCAATATTGCTATGCCCGAGAAGCTCCTGCACAATACGCAGATCCGCGCCCTTTTCCAGTAAATGAGTGGCGAACGAATGACGCAAAGTATGCGGCGAAACCCGCTTGGAAATATTAGCCAAAATCACATACTGCTTTATCAGCTTCCATATCATTTGACGGGTAATTTTAGCCCCTAATTTAGAAAGAAAAAGATGCTTGGATTCTTTATCCTTCAATAGTTTTCCCCTGCCCTTGTCTAAATAATCAACCAGGGCTGACTGCGCGTAAGCACCCATAGGGATAATTCTTTCTTTCTGGCCTTTACCAAGGCAGCGTATGATCCCCAATTTTAAATCTATATCTTTTAGCTTTAGATCAACAAGTTCAGAAACGCGCATGCCTGTGGCATAAAGCAATTCAAAACATGCCCTATCGCGCATATGTTTAACCTTATCTCCCCTGATCACATCCAGAAAACTTTCCACCTCCCGGATGGAAAGCACGTCAGGCAGATAGCGCCATAAGCGCGGGGATTCTAAAAGCTCGGCCGGATCCTTTTTTACATATTTCTGGCTTACCAGGTATCTATAGAAAACCTTAAGTACTACTATATTCCGCGCGATGGAGCTTGATTTTAGACTTTTTTCTTTAAGATCATAAATAAAACCGAGAAAATGATCCCGGTCAGGATTCAGCAGATCTGTGATCTGGTTATTTTCGGTATATTGCGAAAACTTATTCAAGTCGCGCCAGTAAGAGGAAATTGTGTTTTGCGAAAGCCCTCTTTCCAGGGATATATAATCAATAAATTCATCAATATAGCGTTCAAGTTTCATCTTCTTTTAGGTGTTTCATAATCTTCTGCATGTCATCCCAAACAAGTCTTTTATCCTGCGGATTGCGCAAAAGATATGCCGGATGGTATGTAGGCATAAGTTTAATTCCTTCAAAATCATAAAAATTCCCCCTGAGCCTTGAAATCGGCCTTGTTTCATCCAGCAGGGCGTGAGCGGCAAATTTACCAAGAGTACAAATGATCTTAGGCTTAATTATTTTGACTAATTCAATCAGATAAGGCCTGCAGCATACCACCTCTTCAGGCAGCGGATTACGGTTTCCAGGCGGACGGCAGCGTAATACATTGGTAATAAACACATCACCGCGCTCAAGTCTCATTGCCTTTATAATCCTGGTAAGCAGCTCACCGGCAACACCGACAAAAGGGATTCCAGACAAGTCCTCATCCCTTCCCGGAGCTTCCCCCACAAACATGATCTGAGCATTAAGATCCCCGTCTCCGAAAACAAGATTCGTCTTTGTCTTATATAACGGGCACAGCTGACATTTTTTTGCCCGAGCCAAAAGCGCCTCAAAAGTTTCTTTTTTAACTGCGGGCACATTAATAGATTGAGCATTACTAAAAGGGAGGCCTTCTTTAGAAAAATACTCCTCAAACTCAAGCCGCAGCCTGATCTGCTGAAGATTTTGCTTTAACTGATCAATAATAATTTTTCCGTTACCCATGCACATATCCTTTGCGCTGCTTTCGGTTTTGCCAGTTTTAAGGCATTTTCCTTCATTTCCTTTAAAACTTTACCATCCCCCTCAAGCATTTTTTCAACCTGATCAGTTACCTCGCTAACATCCTTCATCCTAATACCTATTTTATAATCTTCGATTATCTGCGCGTTCCTCATTTCCTGTCCGGGAATAGGCCGGATAATAAGCATCGGCAGCCCCTTCACCAGCGATTCAGACACAGTCAGTCCTCCGGACTTTGAGATTATAATATCAGAGGCTTCCATACACTCCTCCATATTATTAACATAACCGAAGGCCTTGATCTTCTTTTTGAAAGTTTGCTTTTTAAAAAAATCAAGCAGTTGAGGATTTTTGCCGCAGATCACCAGCATTTGCAGATCCGAAGGGATCTCATCCAAAAGCCCGGCTATCTTTTTTATCGGGCCGACACCGAATCCTCCGCTGGTAATAAGCACCGTGAATTTACCTTCATCAAGCCCTAATTTTAAACGCATTTGAGTTTTGGAAATTTCCTTAGAAAATTTCTCATCAACCGGGATACCCGTAATTATTACTTTCTCCTGAGGCACGCCTTTACAAATAAGTTCGTCCTTTGTCATCTCACTTGCCACAAAATAAAAATCAGTCCCCTCATTGATCCAGAACTGATGCACACCGAAATCTGTTATTCCGCAAAATACATACCCTTTGAACCTGCCCTTACGTTTTAAATGCGCCATCAACTCCGCGGAAAGAAAATGCTCGCAGATTACCGCCTCCGGCTGTTCATTTAAAACATAGCTGATCAGCCTTTTACTGTGTACAGCATTAAAAAAGTGGCGGATGGAATTTATCAGCGGCTTAAGCCACCGGCAGTTAAGCATATGGAATATCCATCCCCAGAGAAATGGAGCATACCTTATCAAAAATATATATACAGCAGGATAGGCTTTTTTAAAAAAATCATTTGTATAATCAAGCGCGTCAATTTTTTTTATCTCATCACTCTCTTTGCCATTAGCCAGAAATGCCTGATGCAAAGCTTGCGCGGCTTTAAGGTGCCCGGCTCCGGCAGTTGCGTGAATAATCAAAATCTTCAAACTATCACCCCTTTTGTTTTGCAATCAACTCTGTGAATTTATCCCGCATGCTTTAGAAACCCCGGGCTTTGGTTCGACTATGCTCACCATCCTGAGCCTGTTGAAGAATAGCCCGGGTGAGCTTCATATGTGTTCTTACTTAGAATCGTCTGATTTTTTCAAATCGAGTTTTTGGGCAAGCAGATCTTTCGGCATAAGCACTCCGCCGGAAATGATGATCTTAAAAGCATCCTCAATGCTTATATCCAATACCGTAACATTCCTTTTAGGCACAATCACAAAAAAGCCGGTTACGGGATTCGGCGCGGAAGAGATATAAATACAAACCGTGTCCAGGTCTGCTCCGGCAACGCTTTCCGACTTGAATTCATTAGTAATAAACCCTAATGTAAAAACATCCTTCCTCGGATATTCAAACAATATAACTTTTTTAAAATGAAGTTTGTCATCTGAAAAAAGGAACCTGACAAGCTGTTTTATAGAAGGATAAATTTGATAAACAAACGGAATCCGCAAAAACAAACGTTCAAAAAAAGGCATTACCTTTTTCATAAACATATTAGTTGCCAGAATCCCGGTAAAGAAAATAATAACAATTATCGCAAGCAGCCCCAGGCCGAAAAATGACCTGCCGTACGCGGTTTCAATATAGGGCCTGATAAAGCGGCCAAGCAGATTATCAAGAAATCTTACGCTTAAAGAAAGAATATTAATCGTGATAAACAGCGGCAGCAGCACTACAATACCGGCTATAAAATATCTGCGAATTTTTATTTTTAGATTCATATAATTACCCGATTGTCAGGCCGCTGAACCCCAGAAACGCCAGAGACATTAACCCTGCAATAATAAAAGCTATCGGCACTCCTTTTAAAGGCCCCGGAATTTTTGCCATTTCCAGTTTTTCTCTAATGCTGGTCATCAAAACAAGAGCCAGAGCAAACCCGACGCCCGCGCTGAATCCCTGAATAACGCTTTCAATAAAATTTAACTCACCCTGCACGTTCAAAAGAGTAACAAAAAGAACAACACAGTTACATGTAATAAGAGGCAGATATATACCCAGTGCTTTATATAGAAGCGGGTTGAATTTACGCACGAACATTTCAACCAGCTGCACAAAACAGGCAATGATCAAAATAAAAGATATTATATTCAGGTATTCAAGCCCAAAAGGCACTAAAATAAAATGATAAATAGGCCATGTTATTATTGATGACATTGTAACAACAAATGTCATGGAAATGCCCATACCTACCGCCACATCAAGCTTCTTGGATATTCCGATAAACGGGCATAATCCAAGAAAACGAGACAGTACAAAATTATTTACAAAAACCGCTGAAACTATAATACTGAATATTTTCAACATGTTTATTTCCACACAGTTTCCTCTTATTATTACTTTTCAATCACAATGCACACGCTGGTTTTTGGCTTATCGGAGTTGCTATAATTTAAAACTGCCATAATAACACCAATGGTTAAAAAAGCTCCCGGCGGCAGGATCATTACAAGTACAGGATTAAATACCGGGCCAAAAAGAGGAAAGCCGAATAATGTTCCTGCCCCCAATATTTCACGTATAGCCCCGATGCCTCCGGCAGCAAGCGTAAATCCTATACCCATACCCAGAGCATCCGCCACAGCCATGCTTACCGTATTTTTACTCGCAAATGCCTCGGCACGGCCGAGTATTATACAGTTTACAACCATAATATCCACAAACAGCCCCAGTTTCGCGTAAAGCAAAGGCACATAGGCCTGCAGGAGTAATTTAGCGATTGTAACAAAAGTCGCAATTACCAGGATAAAACAGGGAATACGTACCTGAGAGGGCACAAAATTCTTTATCAGTGAAGTGATCGTATTTGAGCCGAGCAGGACAAATGTCGCGGCAATCCCGATCGCAATGCCGTTTTCAGCACTAACCGTAACCGCAAGGGTCGGGCATAATCCAAGCATTAATCTGAAAACCGGATTTTCAAAGCACACCCCGCTCATCATACAATCTTTAAGACAGGCAAGCTTTTTATTCATAATGATCCTTTACTTTTTCTCCCAGGCATAGATCAATGGGCTGGCAATAAAAACAGTTGAGTAAACACCGCTGAAAAAGCCGATTATCAATACAAAAGCAAAATTGTGCAGCACTCTGCCGCCCATCAGGTAAATAGCGAAAACAATACAAAGGGTTGTAACCGATGTCCAGATAGTACGGCCCAGTGTCTGGTTGATACTGATATTAATTACATCCCTGAAGGTGGTTTTACGCATTAAGCGCAGATTTTCCCTGATACGGTCATAGGTAACGATTGTATCGTTTATAGAATAACCCGCAACAGTCATAAACGCGGTAACTATTAACAGGTCGATCGGCCTGTTTGTCAGAGCGCAAAAAGCAATGGCAACAAGAACATCATGGAATACAGAAACAACACCGGCAATCCCATACGTAAAGTCTCTGAACCTTATCCAGATATAGACACATATACTCAACAACGCGAGCGAAAAGGCTATAGCCGCGTTCTTTTTAAGCAGCCTGCCCACAACAGGGCCGACACTTTCAACGCTCAATACCTCTGCCTTATTATCCGGAAATGAGTTGGCGAATTCACTTATGATCGCGTCTGCTTTATCTTCCTCTGTCCTGATTATAACAACCTCGGGCTTCTTTTTATCCTGTTGAATTAAAGCATCCGCCAGGCCGATTTTTGACATGGCAAGACGCAAACGGTCAATCTCCACTGGTTTTTCGAATTGGAATTCCTGAAAAGAACCGCCCGCAAAATCAATGCCATAGTTATCCTCACCCCTCTGCGCGAATAAAAACATACCGGCGACTATCAAAACAATCGAGATTGAATAACAAATCCATCGTACTTTAATAAAATCAATTTTACTTTGAGGAATAAGCTGCATCATTTTAAGCGGCAGATTTTTCCATTTCAAAGTAAGTATGTCGATAAGCATACGGGTTACTACAATCGATGTAAACATACTTGCTACCAAACCGATAATCAGGGTAAGGCCGAATCCCCTTATTGGGCCTGAGCCCAGCCAAACCAGCAAAATAGCCGCGATTATCGTTGTAACATTTGAATCTACGATTGCCGGAAAAGCGCGTCCGTAACCGTTATTGATCGCCGTACGCGTTGATTTCCCTAGTTTTAGTTCTTCTCTTATGCGCTCGTTAATCAAAACATTCGCGTCCACAGCCATACCGATAGTCAATCCGATACCGGCAATACCAGGCAGGGTCAGGGTAGCTTTCATGATCACAAGAGCAGCAAACACCAGCAAAATATTTAAAAGCAGGGCAATATTTGCCAGCATACCTCCGACAAAATAATAAAAGGCCATAAACGCGATAACAGCCATACCTCCGACAATCGTTGCCTTAACCCCGCTTTCTATGGAATCCTGCCCGAGCAGCGGCCCGACAGTACGCTCTTCCCCAAATTTAATCGGAGCCGGTAATGCACCGGTGCGCAGTACAGTAGAAAGGTCTTTGGCATCATTGGCGCTGAAGCTTCCGGTAATTTCCGCGTTCCCGCCGGAAATGCGTTCTCTGATCATGGGTGCCGAATAAACCTCATTATCAAGAACAATCGCCAATCTTTTGTTTACATTCGCGCCTGTTATATTGGAGAATTGTGTCGCCCCTTTTCCGGTAAATTCCAGTTTTACGCTGGGCCTGCCGTATTGATCACGGCTGACAATGGCATCTGCCAGGCTGTCTCCGGTCATCACTGCCGTTGCCTCAAGAAGCAGTGCCTTATCATCTTCATCTTTAGTCAATAGATAACCGGCAGGTATGTTGCCTTCCAGCGCCTGTCTGAGCATATCATCTTCGTCATTAACGATCCTGAACTCAAGCTGAGCGGTTTTTCCAATAAGCGCGCGGGCCCGTTTTCTGTCCGTAACCCCCGGCAGCTGTACAATAATCCTGTTTTCTCCCTGACGGGTTATTGAGGGTTCCTTTACCCCGAATTGATCGACGCGTTTGCGGATTATTTCAATTGTCCTGTCAACAATATCAGAACGCACATCCTCTTTAATATTTTTGGGCAGCTTGCTCATATCAACATGCAAGGTCAGGAATATTCCGCCCTGCAAGTCAAGGCCGAGATTAATTTTCTCCTGGATCGGATAAACAACCCAAACGCAAAAAATAACCAACGCGCTTATTAATAAAAATTTGACCCTTAAATTCTTCGGCATAATTTTCCTCCTGAGATCTGTTTAATTCTCCATATTTTTAAGATTGCCTTGATTTTTTAACCATAGTTATTGAATTCTTATCAAACTCGATCTTCACATTATCATCAACCTTTAAAATCACGCTTTTATCCTTCACATTGACTACTGTGGCATGGATACCGCCTACAGTAATCACCTCATCGTTTTTCTTTATCGCGTTTATCATCTCCTGTTTTTCTTTCTGCTGCTTCTGCTGCGGCTTTATAAGAAAAAAATAAAATACCAAGAATATAATTAAGTACATAGGCAGTAAGGCCATAAAACTACCCTGTCCCTGAGCAGGCGAACTGCCTGTAACCCCTTGCGCAAACGCTAATGTCTCAAAATTCATTTCTCCTCCTAATTTACGATACAAAATCATTATTTTTTTTACTTAAACGGTGTTAGTATATAATATTTTGCTGCAATATTCCACTATTTTGTTTTCATCGAGAAGAAATCCCTGCCAAAAACACCTGATATCCTCAGGCGGGAGCGCGGATAAAAAAGGTGTTCGTCCTCTTTTTCCCTATTTTACCCCATACAAGAGGTGTTACAACTCTTGCAGGAGCACTTGCGCAACTTTATCAGCCACTATTTTATATTATCAGGCCTCGACTTGCCCCTCTAGATTAAAATAAGTCGAAAAATATTCTGGTATTTTCGTTTCAAACGTCATTTCTTTATTATTGAAGGGGTGTTTAAACCTAATCGACCACGCATGTAACGCTAAACGTCCCTTAGCTTTCTTTTTATATTTTGCATCACCCACTATGGGATGCCCCTTGTCGGACAAGTGAACGCGAATTTGATTTTTTTTACCAGTCAAAAGTTTAATTTCTAACAGACTATAATGCTTAGACTCTTTTATTACCTTATATTTAGTTCTAGCCAACTTTCCTTCTTGCGGATTCTTAACAGATCGCATTTTATAATCATCCCCTTCAACAAGATACGACTCTATAATGCCGCTTTTTTCTGTTAAATTACCATAAACTAAAGCCAGGTATTTTTTTTTCTACATTTTTCCACTGCTTCGCGAATTTCTCACGAATCGCGAGAGTCTTAGCAAAGATCAACACTCCAGAGGTATCACGATCCAACCGATGCACCACAAATAGTTCAATCCTTGCCTTTGGATTACCTTTTCTAACATAATTTGTAAGCAAATGATGCGCTGTCTTTTCTGCTTCGTAATTAGCTTTAACACTCAAAAGTCCTGCGCTCTTATCAATCACGATTATATCTCGATCCTCATAAAGAATCTTGATGCCTGCAGGCACATATTTAGTTCTTATTTTTATTTTTGATTTAATCATCGTTCACTCACCCAAACTTTCTGATTGACGCTTAGTTAAATCATTTACACTATTTTTAGCTTGATCCAGCAACGAGTCAGGGGTTAAGGTAGATTGAGAAGTTTTAGATAAGGTTCTTCTTAGTGGCAGTATTTATTTCTAAGTAAAAAATAGCATTTTTTAATTAGATAGGAAAAGTAACCATTCTAAATGCCCCTTTTTAAAGATAATAACTCTACGAATAGGATTAGTCAATAAAAAAGGGCCATTGTTTGTAATGTATGAGTTACGGGGGGATATTAAGTTTTTTAAACGAAGCAGTTGGGGAAATCTGTTTTGGCGGATTTAATTTGCTGCTGTGACAAGGATGTCAAACAGTAGTAAATTCCCTCGC
>JAKLQT010000191.1 GCA_022013205.1 Candidatus Omnitrophota bacterium
AATTCCAAACCCGCATTGAAATTGGTTATTTAGAAGGGGATGTGCTCCTAGGAGACAAAGATTAGGCGGGGGAGGCGGAGTTACTACAAACCGACAAGATTCTTTATATCTGCCAACGCAATAAAAAATAGAAGGGGAAGGTCATGAAATATTTAATGAAAATTTTTGTTTGTATCTTAATAGGATTTTTTTTGTTTGGGATTAATAAATCTTTTTCTGAAGAAAAACAAGGAAACATTTTAGCAGAATCTGAAAAGCTTAAAAATAATAGAGAAGAATACTTAAATTTCGTTAAAAATTTGGATTTAAAAGAGACGATTATTCTAGGAAGCCAGATTGTGGACAAATATGGGACATCTGAACTCTATGGTTTTTTTGTGCTTTTAGGAGAAAGAGTGGGATCGGATATGTCGGCTATACCAAAAATTATTACTTTGGCTTTAAATGAAGAACTTAATCCAAAATTTAAAAAAATCCTTGTAGATGGTTTCAAACATACTGATTCTTATGGTACTTATGAAGATGGCGAACAGATGTTACCCCATTTTTTAAAATTTATAGAAGATAAATCCAAAGACCAAAAGACAAAGGTAGTATTGCTTGAAATTATTGGCTGCTGGTTTGACGGATATAAACAACGGTTTGCTGATCCATTAGATGAGGAAGACGCGTCAGAGAAGAGCTTTAAACTTGTTCACAAGCAAGCGAATATAACAATTAATTCGCTTAATAAGATCATAAAGGATAAATCTATAAACAAAGAGGTTTCTGCCGCGGCTGGAGGTTTATATGATAAAATCCGTCAAATATATTTAGACGAAAATAATGTTTTACCTGTAAAATGTAAAAACCTCAAAACATTTAAACAAGTCAAATCAAAATTAAAAAAGAACTCCGATATTTTGGAGTAGAAGAGGGGCATAAAAGTATAAAAGCTTGATTAGCTCTTTAATTCCTATGGTATACTGAAAAAGATATGAGAAAAAAGAACAGATTCGTGAAATATCAGGGTTAGATACTCTTAAGGCTTCTGAGTATTTGAAACGAAGGAAAATGGCTTGTAGAAAACCGGCAACAAAGCGGTTTGACAGTGAGGCTTTATCTCGCATGCTTTAAAAACCCCGGCTTTTCCCGCTTTAAATGCAGCGGGACAGGCAAGTGTGGGGATGCCCGCCAGTAAAACTGGTGAGGTCTCGCTGTTATACAGTGGCGGAAAAGTAAATCTGCGGGATTCCACTCAGAAACCCCGGGCTTTGGTTCGACTATGCTCACCATCCTGAGCCTGTTGAAGGATAGCCCTGGTGAGCTTTATATTTTTAAGTAGTGTTTCTCAATAGTACTCTGATTGCGGCGTATTTCGCTGAGTGCGCTGTGCGAAGCCTGTTGTCTCCCTTAAGTGGAAGAAGAAACCTGAATAGATAAAATATGCTGTTTTATTTGAATTCTGGTATAATAAGACTGTTAATTATGATATATTTAACTAAATATTTTTGACAATACGAACGTTATGTCTGGGGGGTAAAAATGGGTAGGTTTATTAAAAGAATTTCAAAAACTTCAGGACTAGTACCCGGGGAGCTTGTTCATGTGGGAGAAAGAAAAATAGATAAAGTAAAAATATCGGTACTGGATTATGATGATAAGAATTTTCAGGAAAAAGAAACTACTAATATTGAAGAAATTTTCCCTTTTAAAGATACCCCGACAGTTAGCTGGATTAATATTAATGGGCTGCATGAACTGGAAATTATTGAAAAAATTGGAAATAATTTCGACATGCATCCATTGACGCTTGAGGATATTGTTAATACCTCTCAACGCCCAAAATACGAGGATTTTGATAAATATATTTTTGTGGTCTTGAAAATGCTTATGTTTGATGAAGGGAAAAAAGCAATAATTTCAGAGCAGGTAAGCTTGATCTTCGGCTCTAATTTTGTAATATCTTTTCAGGAAAGAGAAGGCGATGTTTTTGACCCTATTCGTGAACGCATTCGTAACGCTAAGGGAAGGATTAGGAGGATGGGGGCGGATTATCTTGCCTACAGCCTTTTGGATGCTGTTGTTGATAATTATTTTTCTATCTTAGAAAAATTAGGAGATAAAATTGAAGGCTTGGAGGAAGAGTTAGTCACCAATCCTATGCCGCAAACTTTACAGGCGATCCATAATCTAAAGAGGGATACGATATTTCTACGAAAAGCAGTATGGCCTTTGCGTGAAGTTGCCAGCAGCCTGGAGCGGGGAGAGTCTAAACTTATTAAAAAAAGTACGAGTATATTTTTGCGTGATCTTTATGACCATACTATCCAGGCCATAGATACCATTGAGACATTTCGTGATATGGTTTCAGGAATACTTGATATCTATATGTCCAGTGTAAGCAACCGGATGAATGAAATAATGAAGGTTTTAACGATATTTGCGGCAATCTTTATCCCGTTGACATTTATGGCCGGAATTTATGGTATGAACTTTGAATTTATGCCGGAATTAAAATGGAAATATGGATATTTTGTGTTGTTGGGCCTTATGGCTGTTGTCGGCTTTGGGCTGCTGTTTCATTTTAGGAGAAAAAAGTGGATATAATAATTTAAAGAGGAAATAGATTGAGGTTTGATAAATTCACATTTAAAGCGCAAGAGGCGGTAGAGACAGCCGCTGCGACAGCGCGCAGCTTAAAGAATCAAGAAATTGATACAGCCCATCTTCTTTTAGGCATGCTGTCTATAGAAGAAAGCATTGCCTTAAGCATACTGGAGAAAATCGGTGTAGACATATCATCTTTCAGGCGGGGAATTGAGAAAATTTTAGAGAAAAAAACTCAGGTACAAGGAGCCGCTGCCCAGGAGCACCTATCCGCACACCTGCGCAGTATATTCAATGAAGCACTTGTTCAGGCGGAACAGTTAAAAGATGAATATGCAAGCATGGAGCATCTTTTACTTGCTATTTGTAAATATAAAGGCGATGAGGATATAAACGCGCTGTTAAAGCGTTACAATATAACAACCTCAGCGGTGTTAACAATAATGAAAGAAATACGGGGGGTACATAGAGTTATGGACCAGAATCCGGAAGCTAAATTTCAGGCGCTTGTTCGTTACGGAAGAGACTTAACCAAACTTGCCGAAGAAGGGAAGCTTGATCCTGTTATCGGCCGGGATGAGGAAATACGCAGAGCAATACAGGTCCTATCGCGGCGTACTAAGAATAACCCTGTTTTAATAGGTGATCCCGGTACAGGCAAAACAGCGATTGCCGAAGGCCTTGCCAAAAGAATTGCCGATGGCGATGTTCCTACAACCTTAAAAAATAAACGGATTTTTGCCCTTGACCTGGGAGCGCTTATAGCCGGGGCTAAATTCAGGGGAGAGTTTGAAGACAGGTTAAAGGCAGTTTTAAAGGAGATACAGGCCAAAGGCGGCGAGATAATCTGCTTTATAGACGAACTGCATACCTTAGTAGGCGCGGGAGGCGCGGAAGGAGCCATGGACGCGTCGAATATGCTTAAACCCGCGCTTGCGCGCGGAGAATTAAGATGTATAGGCGCTACAACGCTTGATGAATACCGTAAATATGTTGAAAAAGACAAAGCTCTGGAGAGGCGTTTTCAGCCGATATTTATTGGTGAGCCGTCGGTTGAAGATACAATAGCTATTCTTCGGGGACTCAAGGAAAAATATGAAATTTACCATGGAGTGAAAATTAAAGACGATGCCTTGATCAGCGCGGCGATATTATCAGAAAGATATATCACAGACAGATTTCTTCCGGATAAGGCAATTGATTTGATTGACGAATCTGCTGCCAAACTGCGTATTGAGATAGACAGCCTTCCTACCGAAATAGATGAGCTTGAGCGTAAGATTATGCAGCTTGAAATTGAAAAACAGGCACTTAAGAAAGAAAAAGATGCCTCTTCCAAAGACAGCCTTAAAAAATTAGAAAGCACATTGTCTGAGATTCGTGAGAAATCATCCGCGTTAAAGCTTAACTGGGAAAAAGAAAAAGGCGTGATCGAAGCAATAAGGAAAATCAAGGCTGGCATTGAGAAAGCAAAACTTGATGAGGAAAAATATGAGAAGGAAGCGCGTTTGGATAAAGTTGCCGAGATCAGATATGGAACGGTCAGGGAGCTTGACAAGAAACTAACGCAGCAAAACGAAAAGCTTCATGAAATTCAGAAGAAAAGTAAAATGCTTAAAGAAGAAGTGGACGAAGAAGACATTGCTCAAATAGTATCCAAATGGACAGGCATTCCCGTTTCCAGGCTTTTAGAGGGAGAAGTAGAAAAACTTATTTCTATGGAAAAGCGGCTTAAGGAAAGAGTGGTAGGCCAGGATCAGGCACTATCGGTCATTTCCAATGCTATCAGGCGTTCCCGCTCAGGTATTGCCGATATTAATAGGCCGATAGGCTCATTTATCTTTATGGGGCCCACAGGTGTGGGGAAAACTTATTTGGCTAAAACGCTTGCCTGGTTTTTGTTTGACGATGAAAACGCGCTTACAAGGATTGATATGTCCGAATATATGGAAAAACATGCCCTAAGCCGTTTGATTGGAGCGCCTCCGGGATATGTCGGATATGAAGAAGGAGGCCAGCTTACAGAGAAGATAAGGCGCAGGCCTTACTCAGTTATTCTTTTTGATGAGATAGAAAAAGCGCATCACGATGTTTTTAATATCTTACTCCAGATATTAGAGGATGGCCGGCTTACTGATGGCCAAGGCAGAGTAGTCAGCTTTAAAAATACGATTATAATCATGACC
>JAKLQT010000192.1 GCA_022013205.1 Candidatus Omnitrophota bacterium
AACACACAAATTTAGGCATATACGCGTTGTGTTTTTGGGTACCCTTTTAGCCCTATATTTCATAGACCGGGAAAAATGGACTATAAAAGAGCATACCCTGCCCCTCGCAAGGCAAAGCATTGCAGGACTTGGTCCCGGAATTTTTTGAATTCCTATAGGTAGCAGAGATAAATTATAAAACAATTTATTATGGCTCTTTTCTCTTCTGTTTGAGGATTTCCCTGTCCTGCTTTGTAAGACTTTTTACTCCTTGAGCAGATATTTTATCCAAGATTCTGTCTATTTGCTCATCTATATTTTCTTCTCTTTCCTGTTTCTTTTTCGCCTGTTTCATATTTAATAAATTTTTTATACTTTCTGGGCTATAGCGAGAAAGCATCAGCCTTATCTTCTCGTTTTTTAAATACAAATATCCGAACAGCCCTCCTCCAAGATGCGCGATATAGGCGATCCCTGCCCCCGGATTGGACATCGCACCCAGCAGGTTTATTCCGGCTAAGACCATTGCCGCGTATTTCATTTTCATGGGAAAAATTAAAAAAAGCAGTATCACACTATCCGGAAACATCATCGCGTAAGCAACAAGCAGTCCGAATATAGCGCCTGAAGCTCCCATAACAGGCACGTTTGAGTTGAAAGCGAAAATAACACTGCACAGTCCCGCTCCGGCGCCTGTAAAAAAATAGTATGATAAAAAGCGTTTACTGCCCCAGCTGTTTTCAATAACCTCACCGAACATCCAGAGCATAAGCATGTTTAAAACAAGATGCCAGAGGTCAAAATGCAAAAAAAGATATGTGAGGAGCTGCCAGATCATTAACCGGGACAAAACCAAAGCAGGCACAAGCCCGAATATGCTAAACCATGGAATACTTTTAAAAATATGAATGATTATAAAAACCGCAATATTTATAGCAATTAAAGTTTTTACAACACCCCTAAGCTGTATCCTCGAACCAAAATCAGAATAAAAACTTCCTGTCCTAAAAGACATGGCATCAATACTCCCCTGAAATAATTAATTTTATTTCTCAAGAGCCCGCTTTATTTCATCCGGGATAGAAACCGGCCTAAACTTAGAATTAACGCAAACCCAGGTAACATGAGATATAATCAGCAGCTTATCCTCTTTAGTGATTGTCTGCAGATAAACGACAGAAGACCTGCTGATTTTCTCAATTTGAGTATTTACTTTTATTGTCTGCCCGTAACGGGCCGATGCTTTATAATCCACCTCTATATGGGCAACTACAAAATAAGTCCCCTCCTCTGCGAATTTTCCCGTGTCAATTCCACGCTCAGCGCAATACTCTGTTCTGCCTTCTTCCAGATGTTTTAAGTAATTAGCATAGTAAACCACGCCGCCGGCATCAGTATCGTGATAATAGATTTTCTTTTCCAGAACAGATTCTTTAAACATTTTTCTCCCCCTTATAGATTTTCTAGTCCCCGAAGCTTGTCCCCACGCAGCGCGCCGCATTTACAAGCTGGTTATCTGCCTTGATAAGCTTCGGCCCTTTGGCCACCTCTTTAAGCGCTACAGCAGAAATGGAGCTGCCGTTTACCCCAACCATCATCCCAAACTTCTTTTTTATTACAAACTCTGCCGCAGATATACCAAGCCGCGTTGCTAAAATCCTGTCTGTTGAAGTTGGCGAGCCTCCGCGCAAAAGATGCCCCATAATCACGGTACGTGTTTCAAGCCCAGTCTGCTCTTCCAATTGCCTGCCTAAAACCATGCCTATGCCTCCCAGACGCTCTGCGATCGTACTCTCCTGTACCATGCGTTTGATAACAACTTTGCCTCCCTTTGGCTTTGCGCCTTCGGCAACCACAATAATGCTGAACCTGCTGCCCCGTTTATGCCGTTGCCTGATGACCGAAGCTATTTTATCGATCTCAAAAGGGATCTCCGGGATAAGAATAATATCCCCGCCTCCGGCAATACCCGCGTGCAAAGCGATCCAGCCCGCGGTCCGCCCCATAACTTCAACTATCATTACCCGGTGATGCGACTGGGCAGTAGTATGAACACGGTCTATACCTTCTGTCGCGATCGCCACAGCAGTATCAAACCCGAAAGTCACATCTGTTCCGCGAATATCATTATCAATTGTTTTCGGAACACCTACTACCGGTATTCCATCTTTACATAATGACGACGCAATAGTCAATGTCCCGTCGCCTCCGATACAAACAATAGAGTCAAGCTTCATTCGCTTAATATTCTGGATTACTTTCTTTGAGACATCCCTCAAAACAGTTTTTCCTTTGACTTTTACCGCCTGGCGGTATGGATTAGCGATATTAGACGTGCCGAGTATTGTTCCGCCAAGAGTCAGGATACCTGAGACATCCGCATAATCAAGCCTCTTGTAATAATTTCTGATCAGCCCCTCGTAGCCGTCCTTTATCCCGATAATCTCGGTATTATTTTCTATCATAAGCTTTTTGGCCACAGCCCTGATCACAGCGTTAAGACCCGGGCAATCACCTCCGCCTGTCAAAATCCCAACTCTTGTTTTTCTTTTCATCTTCTCTCCTTGCTTTTAAATTGGTAATGTCAAAACTTAACCACAGAAGCACAGAAATATGGAAAAAGTCAATTCACTACTCTTTTTATTTTTAACACCCCTTTAGCAATAATCTTACCCGTTAATTCTTTTAATTCTAATCTCATTATTCTGTGTCTCCCGACTTCTGTGTTTCTGCGGAAATCATTTTATTTTTCTGTCAATTTTTTTCAGGATAACACACTTTTTACTTCTTACTTAACGCAGTTTCTGATTGCCTTAATCCTTTCCAGCACCGGAGGGTGACTGTAATCCAGAAATACTTTCAAAGGATGCGGAGTCAGATTCGATAGATTATCCACACTTAACTTTTTCAAAGCATCAATAAACGCTTCCGGTTTTTTATATGTAGTCACGGCAAATCTATCCGCCTCGTACTCATGTTTTCTTGAGATAATACTGCCCATTACTGAAAATATCATATTAATCGGGGTATAAAGAAATCCAAAAAAGACCAGGCCGGCATAGACAGATACATGCTCCATTTTAAACGCGGCAAACAGCCCCTGATTATTCAAGAAATTTGAAAGTATATAAAACATCAGCCCGGCCGTACCGATCGACAAAATCATTGTTTTAAGAATATGTTTTTTCTTATAATGGCCTATTTCATGGGCAAGCACTGAAACGAGTTCATCCGTAGTATGCTTTTCAATCAATGTATCAAACAAGGCGATCCGCCTGAACCTTCCGAATCCTGTAAAAAAAGCATTTGATTTTGTCGAGCGCCTTGACCCGTCCATCTTAAAAACACCCTTCATCTTAAAATCCTGCGCGCCGGCATAATCCTCAAGGGTCTGCTTAAGCTCTCCATCTTCAAGCGGAATAAATTTATTAAAAAGCGGCATAATCACAACCGGCGAGATGAACATCAAAAACAACTCAAACAAAGTAAGCGCTCCCCAGCAATAGATCCAGGCCATATTCCCTGCCTTAATAAAAAACCAGACAATAGCAGCATAGGCAGCACCGCCTATTATTGCGCCGAGAATCAGCCCTTTAGCCAAGTCCTGAATAAAAGTCTTTACTGTGGTCTTGTTAAACCCGTATTTTTCCTCAATGACAAAAACATTGAATGCCGAAAAAGGAATGCTTATTATTTGAGAGATAAGCATGAGCACCCCGGCAAAAATTAACCCGCTGACAACAGGCCCCTGAGTGAAAGAGCGCGCGAATTTATCAATAAAATTAAACCCGCCGAACAGGATAAAACCGATTATCATGATATTTCCAACCGTGTCCTCAACCTGGTAAAAACGTGTTTTATCCCTCAAGTAATACTGAGACTTTTCATATTTATCTTTATCATAATAGCCCTTAAACTCTTCAGGCAAAGAGGAATCCGCGCTTTTTATATTTAATGTATTAACAATAAAATTAAGCGCATATTTAAACAAGATTATTACCAAAATTACTATAAGATAAATATTCATTTATTCCCTTTAATGGCTCGTTGGCACTTTTTTCTCAGGCAGCGAGTACTCTCGCATCAAAAGCTTGTACCCAAGCATTCCTCCTGTTCCTTCCAGTTTTAAAGGAATCCTGTTTTCATCAGTACTTACCCATATTTTTATCTGCTGAGGCTTACTCTCAAAATAATACGCCTGAAACTCACCCGCAGGGACATTCACTGTTTCAATAGCTGAGAGCACGACATCATATTTTCGCTGCGGAAGATTAACCTCAAAAGACCATCCGATCTCAGGATTCTTTGTGTTTCTCACAACATAAGGCAGCAGGATAGAGTTATGAATCGGCGCATCCTTTTTTATGACATGTTCTTCTTTGGTAAACCTTTCTTTTGTTATCCTCAGCACAAATTTTTCCTGATCATACTCCTCTTTTATCTTTTCCGGTTTCAAAAATTGAGAAACTTTACGCTCAACAACTATAGGCAGAAAGGTTTCCGTATCACAGTAAATAGTTTCTCTGTCACGAAAACGCATTACTTTGGCCTGAAACGTTATAAAATGAACCAGCCGGCCTTTAAACATCATCTTTTTGATGTGATTGTATTTAGCATTTCCCACCTTCACCTTACCCAGACAAACGTCATAATCAATCTGCTCACCGACCCTATCTTTCTGGCCATCTTCTTTTACCCTTTTCTGCGCTTTTTGAGGTTCGCGTCCGGAGAATTCATTCATAACAGGTGAATGCCAGAAATAGAAAAAAGCAATCACCAGAAAAAGTATCAATAACAATCGCGCTCTTCTTTGCCAGCGCTTATATGGGGGGGAAAGATAAGGAAAATACTGTTTCAATGGCACCTCTCTAAAAAATAAAGAATCAAACACAAAAGTCAAAAACAAAAGAACCTGAAAGACCTAAAAATACTATTGTAAATTTAGTTTCGCATCAATAGAATTTCTTTTTTTACGGCTAATAAGCATCAGTAAGGGAACAGGTAAAAATACTACACCCACGACAACAATGCCTGAAATCATAAAATATGCATTTTGAGATTTGATCAGCGGCAGTCCTACTAACGCGGCGTCAATAACAAAATGAGTTATCAATACTGCCTCCAGCCCGTATTTCAAAAACACTATTCCAAACACAATACCGGCAATGGTCAGCTCTATCCCGCGGACATACGCGGGAAAAACCGGATAGTTTGAATGCGCGAACGCCCATATCAACGCAGGGATCAGAACGCTCAGCCAGGTCAGTTTCATATATTTCTTAAAAAATGATATGGCAAATAAACGAAACATAAACTCCTCACTTACAGCAGCCCCCGCGGCAACAGTAAGCGGGAATAAAAACGGCATACAAGTGCTGAGAATATTCGAATACTCTGCTTCCGGCGGCATCCAGATATTAAAATATTTAGTCCCTAAAATATAAAATAAGCTGATATATCCCAGAAAAATGAATGCCAGGCTGTAGCCGACCACAAATGTCTCCAGTATTTTAGCTTTGTTTGGATTTCCTGTTTTGAGAGTTTCTAAAACAGGCATTTTTACTCTCATCACCTCATCAGATAGCGATTGCCCCGAACTGCCGAAAAGAAAAATTATCAAGCCAATCAAAAGGGCGCCGACAAACATGCTCCCGGCGGAAAGTGCAATAAAAACTCCTTTACTCATTGTATCAGGGTAAGCGCTCCACAAAAGCGGTATGCTGTTTAAAAAATCAAGAACTGTAATGATACTGACCAAAACTCCAAAAACCAGTCCGAACTTCCAGTTCACTCTATCCTTTTTAAACTGGATCACCAGAACAACTATTGCCGCGATAAAGAAAAAGAACATAAAAATTGTGGTTATGATAGAAAGCACCTGGCCTAAGGATATATCTTTTTGCAAGCCGCGCGTAAATTCCTCCGGGATATCCAGATATTTTGCCAAATAACCAAGTGAATCCCCATATATTGAAACACTTAAGCGCAAACGCGCCTTATCAATAGCATAATCCTTCTTTTCCCAGACAAAATGATAATCTGTCCTGTTCTTCTGCTCCTTTGTATTATTTTCCTTTAAGTCATAAACTGATAAGTTTACACCCTGCTCCTGCAATTTATTTTCCGCCAATGCCTTGGCTTGTTTAAAATAAAGTTTTGCCCCTTGCGCGTCATCAAGTAAAGAGTGCTGAAAATTAATAATTTTCCCGGAAGTTGGATCCACATCGCAATAAAATCCCTCTTTATCAAGTTCCTTATACCAGCGTACACTCCAAAACCATATCGGAATCCCTGCCCGTATAAGGTCGTTTGATTTCTTTATCCCCTGCGTTTTTTGCAAATAAATAGAGGCCGGAGAATCCGAATCAAACAGTATTGTCCTCTGAAAACCATACAGGTCATATCCCTGCCCGCGGACATATGCAGTGGCCTTATCAAGCACCTCCTGTTTATCAAGACGTATATCTATAGAGGCAATCGGAAAAGCGTGATTAAAAAGAAAGACAAAAACAAGCAGGCCTGCGAGCCCTAAAACAGCCCACGCGATTATTGATGATGATTTTTTTATCATAAACTTTACTTTTCAGTTCTAATTATTATTGAAATTATTAAGGGAACAAACGTCTGGTACACATACTGCCGTCTTTGGAGCGTTCGATCTTCCACACTTCTAAATCAGGGCTATACTCTATCCCATAATAAGTACTGGAGTTAAGCCTTGGGGATACAACAATGTCATAATTTTTAAAATCAAATTTTACGGAGAATAAAAAAAGAATTGCCACAATAATCAAGCAGAAAATAAGCATAAAAAAACGGCTCACATTTAAAACAGAATCTAAAAAAATATTCTTATTTCTCAACTGTTATTTCCTTTTTAAAATTCGATGTTAACCGCTTTTATATAGATAATTAACTCCATCTTTAATAATAAGGTATAATAACCCTTATTGCTGTATCTGTAAATATGTTTTTCCCGATTGAGCCTGCCCCCCTATTTTCAACCTGTTATCACTAACCCGGATATTCTAAATCTGATAACAATAAGTAACATACCATGCCCAACACATACAATATCATCATTTCCAACCTTAACTCAGTTTTTTTTACCCTCTGAATAAGAACAAGCACTGCATCATCCAAAAATTCGTTTATGTAACCATGCCCCTCATGACCAGCTACCGTAAATATACATATTTTTATTTTATCATTATTTCTTTGAATCTGCCACATTCAAATCATAATTAAAATTTATTTAATGAATAATAGTATCAATAGAAAGAAATGAGGAAGAGATTTTATTTATACTTTAAATTGACCAACTAACTGCTGCTGTGGTGGTTTTTGATCTTTGCTCTTGCGCATGACTGGGTATATAAATTCCACAGCAAATGGTTTAAAATATCCATGGAATCATTCGATAAGATCCACTGCTCAGGAATTGCGTTTTTCAAGGTAGCTGTCTTAAAATGACTCCCTTCAAGGCTGCGGAGGATCATTTTTTAATTAAAAATATTCCGTTTAAAGCAAACAGATTCGGCAAAATTTTAATTATTTTATCATCTTTCATGAAATAGCGATTAATAATTTTTATATTTTCTTCCTGGCAGAAAACAACAAAGTCCGTTAAGCTCAAAAAATGCAGGTTCGGAGTATCATACCACTTATAAGGCAGTGATTTTGTCAACGGCACCTTGCCTTTAAAAAACAGCCTTGCCCTTGCCCTGTAAAAGGCAAAATTCGGAAACCCGACAATTACCTTTTTACCGACCCGTAATGCCTCGTTTATTACAAAGTAAAGATTCTTTGCCTCCTGCATGCTCTGGTTAAGTATGACATAGTCAAAAGAGCCCTCAGGATATCCGCAAAGCCCTTCTTCAAAATCCTCATGAAAAACGCTTATGCCTTTTTCCACGCATTTGTAAATGGCTTTTTCATTGAGCTCAATCCCCTGCACAGAGGCATTTTTTTCATCACGCAAAAAGCGCAAAAGGTCCCCGTCCCCGCACCCCAGATCTAATACTCTGGAGCCAGGCTCAATAATACGGCATATTATCTGATGATCAGGCCTTTCGTTTTCAGGCATGTTGAACACCTTTTGTTTTATTTACCGTTGCTTATAGAGTTAAGAAAATGCTTTATTAAATGCGTTTGTTCATCAACCTCAAGCAGGAACGCGTCATGCCCGGCTGTTGATTCTATTTCGCAATAAGTCACCTCAACATCGTTTAGCTTAAGCGCCCGCACTATATCTTTTGACTGATATGCGGGATACAGCCAGTCTGATTTAAAAGCGATTATCAGAAACTTTGTATCAATCTTTTTCTTGTGCGGGATGAGCTTCCCCCTAGACAGGTCAAAGTAATCCATTGCCTTTGTTATGTAAAGGTATGAATTAGCGTCAAATCTTTTCACAAAGCTGTCGCCCCGGTAACGCAGGTATCCCTCAACTTCAAAATCAGATTTAAAGCTAAAGCTATAGCCATTGTCCTGTTTAAGCCTGCGGGAAAACTTCTTTTCCATGGAATCATCGCTCATATAGGTAATATGCCCGATCATGCGCGCAACAGCAAGCCCCTGTTCCGGCTGGCCATGCTCGTAATAATCCCCGTGCCTCCAGTCCGGATCAGCCATTACTGCCTGGCGGCCGACCTCATTAAAAGCAATCTGCTGCGGAGAATGTTTTAGCGCTGTGGCAATGGGTATTACCGAAGCTATCATTTGGGGATAAGACGCGACCCACTGTAAAACCTGCATCCCGCCCATTGAGCCGCCGCAGACACTCAACAGCTTTTTTATACCCAAACTTTCCACAAGCTTTTTCTGCACCCTGACCATATCCGCAATAGTAATCAGAGGAAACTCAAGGCCGTATGGTTTACCGGTCTTAGGGTTTGGCGATGAGGGGCCTGTACTGCCCATACACCCGCCAATCACGTTTGAGCAGATCACAAAGTATTTATCTGTATCAAACGCCTTACCCGGGCCAATCATATTATCCCACCAACCAGGCTTACTGCCTTGATTATCAAGTCCTGCGGCATGCGCGTCGCCTGAAAAAGCATGTACAATCAAAGCCGCGTTGCTCTTATCTTGATTCAGCTGCCCGTATGTCTCATAGGCAACCTGAATCGGTCCCAGCTTCCGGCCTGAGTCCATCTCAAGCTCATCAGGGCTTTTTGAAAAAGTGCAATATCTTGTCTCAACTATTCCTAAACTATTTTTCTTACTCATCTAATCCCCATTTTATATACTAATTATAATAAAGTGTTATTTTAAAAGCTTGCACTTTTTACTTTTAACCTGTTTTTAAATCATGCCCTCATTAAACAACCACGTTGACAAATATCTTTCTCCTGTATCCGGCAGAACCGTAACAATCGTTTTACCTTTTGATTCAGGCCGTTTTGCCACTTCCAGCGCCGCCCAAATTGCCGCACCGCTTGAAATACCTGCCAGAATACCCTCTTCTTTTGCAAGTCTGCGGGAAATATTTCCCGCATCATCATGCCTGACCTGGATTATTTCATCTATCACATCAATATTTAATACCTCAGGCACAAATCCCGCGCCGATGCCCTGTATCTTATGCGAGCCGGGGCTTCCACCTGAAAGCACCGGAGATTCAACCGGCTCCAGGGCAATGATCTTAACCGCGGGATTCTTCTTTTTTAATACCTCTGCCACACCTGTTATTGTACCGCCGGTACCCACACCCGCAATGAAAAGATCCACATTGCCGTCGGTATCTCGAAGTATTTCCTGCGCTGTTGTATCCCTGTGAATCTGCGCGTTAGCCGGATTATTAAACTGCTGCGGCATAAAACTGCCGCTAGTTTGCTTAAACAGTTCTTCTGCCTTATCAATCGCGCCCTTCATGCCTTTGGCTCCCTCGGTCAGAACAAGTTCAGCACCCAGAATTCTCAAAAGCATGCACCGCTCAACGCTCATTGTATCAGGCATGGCCAGGATCAATCTGTATCCTTTTGCCGCAGCAACAAACGCAAGCCCCACCCCTGTATTTCCGCTTGTCGGCTCTATAATGACCATACCTTTCTTCAGCAGTCCTTTTTTTTCAGCATCCTCAATCATCCCTAAGCCTATCCTGTCTTTTACGCTGGAAAGAGGATTAAACGATTCAAGCTTAGCCAGGATAGTAACATCAAGCCCTGCGTTTAATTTATTTATTCTTACAAGCGGAGTATTCCCCACTGTTTTAGTAATATCATCATATATCTTCGACATAATAATCGCCTCCTTATTCTGCTTTTCTTTATTTTATCTTTTCCAGCGCCTGCTCAATGTCTGCGATAATATCATCTACATTTTCAATCCCAATCGACAGGCGTATATAATCGGGAGTTACACCCGCGGCCAGCTGTTCAGCGCTGGTAAGCTGCTGGTGCGTTGTACTGGCCGGATGGATAGCCAGAGTTTTCGCGTCTCCGATATTGGCAAGATGAGACACCAGTTCAAGTGAGTTAATGAATTTCTTGCCTGCCTCATCCCCTCCTTTGATGCCAAACCCGATGATCGCACCCGCTCCTTTGCTCAGGTATTTATCCGCCTTCTTTTTCTCGGGGCTAGAATCAAGTCCCGGATAGTTTACCCATGCAACATTTTTATGTTTTTCCAAATAATTTGCTACTTTAAGCGCGTTTTGCGTATGAGCCGGCATTCTCAAATGCAAAGTTTCAAGGCCTTGTAAAAATAAGAATGCATTAAACGGAGACATCGCAGGCCCCATATCACGCAGTAATGTTACACGCGCTTTAACAATATAGGCGATGTTTCCCATAGGTTTTAATGCCTCGATAAAATTAATACCGTGATAACTCGGATCAGGGTCAGCAATAAGCGGAAATTTTCCGTTTGTCCAGTCGAATTTACCCGAATCCACGATCAGCCCGCCGATCGATGTACCATGCCCGCCGATGAACTTTGTCGCGGAATAGACAACAATATCTACCCCGTAGTCAAAGGGCCGCAGCAAGTACGGCGAGACTGTATTATCCAGGACAAAAGGAATTTTATTATCATGGGCAATTTTCGCCATAGCTTCAAGGTCAGTAACATTTAGCTTTGGATTACCAATGGATTCAGCATATATTGCTTTTGTTTTTAAAGTGATCGCTTTTTTAAAACCATCCATATCACCTGATTTAACAAAGTTAACCTTTATCCCCATACGCTTGAAAGTGTAGTGAAACAGCGTATATGTTCCTCCATACAGGTTATCCGCAGAAACGATCTCATCTGTGGCTTGGGCGATATTCAAAAGCGCAAGCATAATCGCTGCCTGGCCGCTGGCTATTGCCAGAGCACCCACGCCTCCTTCAATGGCGGCGATCCTTTTCTCCAAGACATCAGTTGTCGGATTCATCATCCTGGTATAAATATTTCCAAATTCTTTTAAAGCAAACAAATTCGCCGCATGCTCTGTATCCTTAAAAACAAATGATGTGGTCTGATAAATCGGTACTGCACGCGCTCCTGTGCTGGGGCCTGCCTCCTGCCCGCCATGTAAAGTAAGCGTTTCGACTTTGAGTTTACTATCCAATTTTGACATTTTAATTCTCCTTTATTTTAACGGTATTGTCTGCCAACCACATACATAGGTGATCTACAGATAAGGATTGAAGGCAACAGCCGGAAATCAAAAGAGTTCCTAAGCGCTTATTTTCCTTTTACCGTAATGCATCAAGGAATATTTTAACGCAAACCGCTTTTAAGTAAATTTTAGCGCCTAATCTCCTAATATAGCTCTCAAGTCCTCTTCCGGATTTCCCACAGGAGATATATGGAATTTCTCAACAAGAACCTTGAGTACATTTTGGCTGACAAATGCCGGCAAACTCGGCCCTAATTTTATATTTACCTTGCCAAGCTCCAGGTTAAGGCCAACCAGGTCTCCTGAGCTTATATCATCACGCAAAATAGCGTAAAGCGCTTTATGAAAAAAAGCATTAACCTGCTCATCTGTTTCTTCCAGCATATAAGCGTGGTCCGCGTAAGCCGCCATACCTCGAAGTCCGTAAAGAAGAAGCTCCTTAAGGCTTTTTATATCTTCGTGTTCAGAAAATGAATCAATCCCAAGCGCCGCCCCCTGCAAAAGCAGTTCCTCCATGTTTGCGCCTGGTTTCCAATCAGCTGCTATAGGCAGTTCTTGTAAAAAGTCCTTATTGTTTTTCTTTTTATAAGCATCAAGAAATAATTTTTTGATCTTTTCTTTAACAACTGCGGATGTATCAATAAGCGCTCTGATGCGCTCCGGGTTAAAATTAACGTTAGTAACGCAGGTAAACAGCCCCTCGATAACAAACAGATCGGTTTCTTTATCTTTTATCCCCATCTCTCTTGCCTTATTAGCAAATACAGAAATTCCCATTAAGCTGTAATTTAACACATCCTGCAAAACCGCAACTTCTTCATCTTTTCCACACACTCCCTGAGTTGTACAGCCAGTTCCTTTGGCAGTCTGTTCGCACTGTCTGCAATACATACTCATTTTATTTACTCTCCTTTTTATTATCTGCTTCTCTTTTAATTTATTACCAACCCGCTTATACTGCCCCTTTTCTTAACGAATTTTTTGCTATTTGCTGATTTTTGTTTTATTTAAAGATTATCAAGCAATGGATACAAATCTTTATTTTCTCTGTCAACTCTGTTTCCCAAAGCAGCAAGAAGACTTTGCGTCTCTCTGATGAATTCAACCGCATCATTTTCTATTGCGCCGCCAACAGGCCATTTTTCTAACATATCCCTCGTAGGCATCATCAAGCTTTGGCATGAGTATGTATATTTTCCTGCTTTTCCTCTTTAATTTCAATGTTTTTTCTTTTAGATATTCCCGGGCCTGATCATAGGATTCTTCCTGGTGATCGGCTAAGGAAAGCTTTTTAATACAGCACTGCTATGTCTTAGGGGTATAGCCGGCCATACGGATTTTATCCATAACCTCATCCGCATCCACAGAGCCGAATATTTTCACGACTTTACTGTCAGTATCTACAACTACCCTGTTAATACCTTTAACATCATGCAATGCCCCCTCAAGTATGATCCTGCAATGCTTGCAGTGGATATCAGGCACTGATATTTTCATGTCCGCCGTGATATCCAGCCGGCAGGATTTATTGTTAAAAAACGCGTTTATGATCAACCCCAACAGTATAATCGCCGCTGCTATTTTTACTTTTTGATCAAGCATCTTTCCGGCACCGCTGGTTAAAAGAGAATTTCCACCCTGAGAAAACCATATTTGGTTAAACAGCAGCCCCATTAATACTGCCACTACTACGATATTAATCAGGTAAAGGAAAAATGATTTACTCCCCAGTTTAGAGCGCACAAAAGCCAGAGTCACAGCATTAGTCGCAGGCCCGGTTATCAGAAAAACAAGCCCGGCCCCTGGAGAAAATCCCTTCATGATCAAAGAAACAGCCACCGGTATTGAGCCTGTTGAGCATACATAAAGCGGTATACCGATAAGCAAAGCCACAATAAAATCAAAAGGAAAAAAGAAATATTTTTCAAATAATTCAGACGGTACAAACGCCGCGATTGCCCCTGCGATTATAATACCCGCTATAAGCGCCCTGCCGATATCCTGCGGCACTTCAAAAAAAGAGTATTTTAAAAATTCTCTCCACTTAAAGAATATCTTGACCTTGGCATGATCGTGAGCATGCTTTACTTTTTTCTTTTCATTCTTACCCTCAATAAAATAATCAGCAACCCCTAAGCTTACCCCGCATACCATTGCCGCAAGAGGCCGGAAAATCGCGAACAAAGGGCCAAGCAAAGAGTATGTCACGAAGATCGAGTCTACTCCGGTAGTCGGGGTAGCAACAAGAAAAGCAAGTATGCTTGATTTATGAGCGCCCTCTTTTTCAAGTGAAACAGCAACAGGGATGACCCCGCAGCTGCAAATAGGCAAAGGTATTCCAAATAAAGTCGCTTTTAAAACTGATTTTATGCCTCCCTCGCCAAGATGGCGAGAAATGATATCTTTACCCAAAAATACATGCAGCAATCCAGCTACAACCATACCGAAAAGAAGATAAGGAGCCATCTCAAGCCATAAAGCTACGCATTCTGCGAAAAAAGTATATATCATCTCCATAGCTTTATACCTCTAATTGAAATACTTCTCTTATTAACAACCCAAAAAATTAATAAACCCTATTCCTATATTTATCCCCATCATTTCCAAAAACTTTTTTTAAAAATTTAGCCCCTTTTCTGTTCTTGCCTATTCATTGACCTTCCTTGCAAGAGTTCCTCATTAAGCATGTTTTTTTAATTGCTCAGGAGCAAGATCGATGATTTTCTCAACGTCAATTTCAATAAGATACTTAGGATGAGGAAAAGACGCCTCCGGATGATACGAAGAAGCATTACCCGCCTGCAGGTTCTTGATCATCCTCTTTGATATTCTCTGGATAATTTTATCCTCCCATTCAGCCATAACGCTTGCGGCTATATCTTTTTTTTTCACAATCTTTGCCTTACCCTGCAAGGCATAGCCCTCGAATTTATGCTCATCGAAAAAAGTAACCGTAACTACAGGATTCTTTTGGAGATTATTGTAAGTACACGCTTGATAAAGATCAATAATAAAAACTCTTCCGCTCTCATCTATACCTACAACCCCTTTTGCCGATGAGTGTATCCTGCCTTCTTCATTCAAGGAAGAGACTATGACAAACCCCTGCTTTTTTATAAGCCTGACTATTTCCTTAGGTAATTCTTTTGTGCCGTCCATATCAGGAATCCTTTTTTTTATTTTTAATAATTTTAGCAATACTTATTGAGCTTAATTCTTTCGCGGTTTTTTTCTGAATAGCATCAAGGCGTTTTTTAAGATAACAGCCCCTGATATCCGGGCAGTTTTTGCCTTTAAACACATGCTCGTATAAATGAAACGGCCCCTGGAAGATCTCCATAAGCGCGAGCACGCTGATCTTGTTTACTGGTATATTCAGGCAAAACCCCCCGCCCCTGCCCTTACACGATTGGAGTATGCCTTTTTTGTTTAGTATCTGTAATATTTTTCGCAGGAAAGAACACGGCATACCGAGTTTTTCAGATAATTCGCAAACCGTTACAATTTTATTCTTTTTTACGGCAATACATTGCAATGCCCTGATAGCATAATCCGTATCTTTCGTAATCATCTTCACGTTCCTGCTCCTTCTATGCGCATTTAGAATATCCGCGGACGCTTTCATGTATTAGTGTCATATCTTCTTTTATAGCTGCAAAAATAGACTTCTTAGAATCTTCCATCAACAGCACACAGCAGGCAAAAAGTATAACAAAAAAGGCAGTTTAGAGTCATGCCCAGGACACCATACTACATCCCTCTTTACAATGCGTAACAGGACGCAGCATATATCTAGTTATCCACATATATACCTCCTTTTTAGTTAGAACATCATCTTCAGTTAAAACTGACACTTTTACCCCCTGACATAATGATACTATTTTAGTGTCATTACGTCAAGCTTAAAATTTATGCGTAGATAAATAGTGAAATGCGGACAGACAGGCTTTTGAGCCTTCCCCGCAGGCAATAATAATCTGTTTTTCGGGAATATTCGTAACATCTCCGGCGGCAAAAATTCCAGGCACGCTTGTTCTATTATGCGCGTCAACGATGATTTCTTTTGTGGGGTTTTGGCTTAACACATCAGCAAACTCCGAATTCGGGCTAAGCCCGATCTCAACAAATATCCCTTCGACATTTAAAACAGCTTTTTTTCCTTGTTTATTTATCTCTAAATTTTTGACAAAAACCTCACCGTTTATTCTAAGCGGTTCGGCATCGTATATTATCTGGATATTAGAAGCAGCCTGCACTTTTTCGATCATTACTTCATCCGCAGCTAACTGCATATCACGAGTAACTAAATATATCTTGGGAGATATTTTCATGAGCCCAAGCACAGCATCAAGCGCGGAATTACCCCCGCCTATTACCGCCACATGCTTATCCGCAAATAACGGCCCGTCGCATGTAGCGCAGTAAGTCAGCCCTTTATTTTTAAACTCTGTTTCTCCTTCGATATTCAGCTGGCGCGGCCTTTTCCCGGTAGCAACAATAGCACTGCGGCTCAAATACCGCGTTTTATCGGTTTCCACCATTATAAGCTCATCCTGCGTTACAATACTCCTGGCAGACTCAGGCATGCGCACCTCTATACCAAACGATTTTACATGTTCCTGGAATTTAAGCGCAAGTTCCGGACCGCTGATGAACTGGTAGCCGGTATAATTTTCCACATCACCGCTCAATGCCGCCTGCCCGCCGATATCAGATGACATTATGATAAAATCCATTTTTTTGCGGGCAGCATACACTGAGGCTGTCATGCCGGCAGGTCCTGCACCGATAATAATAAGGTCGTGGATTTTTAAATTCATAAGTAATTCTCCTGAAGACATATATGGGACTGTTACAAAACACAGTCCTAAACAGAGATAATCTGCGCGGCTTTGTTGTTTTGCAGCAAAGCCTATATATATGATATCCGTCTTCAGGCTTAAAATCAACTATTTAAAATAGGGTAAAGGGTATCAATTAATGAACTAATTGGCTTTGCTGCCCCTAGGCAAGATTGGACTGCGCGGGTTCTATATTCCGCGCAAAACGCTACCCGATAAACCAGAAACTTCTTTTTTTTGGCGGGGTCATATCCTTGATCATTAATCCGGAGTTTGTGACATAAACATGGAATTTTTTCCCGGCCTCAAAGCGCACAAACGCGCTGTTACCGTAAGCAGCCTCGATAAACGGGATCAGCCTTTGATACTTATAGAGAAATGCCCAAATCTTGTCCGGCCGGCTACCTAAACCGTAAACAATCCTGGGCATGGCCTTTTCCTTTTCGATATCCAGGTATCGCCCGCTGAGACGCTCCAGCTGAAAATAGCTCCTGGCTCCCGTAATACCAAAAAAAGATTTCCACTGCACAATCCTGCTTTCGATTACCCATTCATCAGCGTTAAATATAAATGTTCTCACCTGAGCTTCATCGGATCCTGGGAAAAACTCAATATTAAGAACAGGATTAGAGGATTTTCTTGAATGCTTACATTCAACGGCCGCAACCAAACGCCGGTCACTGAAAAATTTATAAGAAGACAAATAATACCTCACAATAAATAAACAGCTTACGATTAAAAGCAGAAAAAGCACAAAAAGTATACTTATGGTTTTTCTCAATGAAAAAATATTAAATATTTTTTTTCTCATACCATTACCTTTTTATAGTACTCCATTTAGCACGCCGCCGACAAGCATTGTAACTGCCGCCATGATCAGTGCCGCCTGAATTAAGCGCTTCATTCCCAGCTCTTTCATAAAAATAACAAAAGTCGCTATACAGGGAAACGAAACACAAAGCACAACGCATGCAATAACCAGCTGCTTGATAGTTAAATTTAAAGGGATCAGCATTCCCGCGGCAATATCCTTGCGCAGCAGCCCGACGATCAGCACCCATATCGCCTCTTTTGGCAAACCGAAAACAAAGCTTAAGACAGGGCCGAAAATTCCTGAGATAAATTCAAATATGCGCATCTGCTGCAGCACATTAATGATCAAAACACTGGCTAAGACCACCGGCATTGCCTCGATAATAAACCCCCTGATCCTATAAAAAACCTTTTTCAAAAGCATCGCAAACGCAGGGAAACGATACGGCGGAATTTCAAGGAATAATTCCGGGCTGTAGCCTTTTAAAAAATAATTCATTGCCGCCCCCAGAAAAAGCCATACGACAAAAAGCACCCCGTATACAAGCGCAACATACCTGCCGCCAAATCCTCCCAAAACTCCCATAATCATGGCCTGCAACGCGGCACAGGGCACACCGATAGAAATAAGGGTTGAAGCGATAAAACGTTCTCTTTTGCTCTCTAAGATTCTTGTGCCTAAAATACCCGGGACATTACATCCGAATCCCAGTAAAACAGGAATGATGGCAAAGCCATGCAATCCCAATTTATGCATAATATTATCAAGCAAAAGCGCAAGCCTGGGAATATAACCGCTATCCTCAAGAAAACTCAACAGCAGATAAAATGCCAGTACATACGGCAGCACCATCACTAGTTCAACATAGGGCGCTGTTGTCAATACCCCCATTGACTGCTGGAAATTGATTTTGCCCTCAATTATATGTCCGATTAAGATATTATGCAGAAAACTTCTCTCGCCCAAAAATCTGCTCAAATACTCAAGCAGCGGCAAATACAGAGAATTAAAAAACGGGTCAAGCACATAATTGATCAATCCTTCTCCGATAAAACGCACGAATTTAAAGCTGGCAAACATCACTCCGATGGCAATAACAAAACCCCACCAGTGATCAACAGACGCGTCCTCCAGAATTTCGAAAAAAGTGTGATGCCTGTGGCTGAGCTGCTGGGTTTTATCAACAATTGTTCCGATCTCGATCCAGCGCTGTTGATGCGTGCGAGTTTCAACATTGCCCGGTTTTGCCTTGCGGATATTTTCTTTTAATTGCTTGATGCCGACACCGGTGATACCGCTGGTAAGAGCTACCTTGACCCCCAGCAGCTTTTCAAGTTCCTTTTCGTTAATCGAAATCCCCCGGTGCTTAAGTTCATCAGACATATTCAAAGCAATGATCAAAGGATGGTTTGTTTCCAAAAGCTCCATTGTAAGGTAAAGATTACGTTCAAGATTTGTGGCATCCACAACATTGATAACCATATCAACATCAGTAAGCATTTTCACAGCTACTTCTTCAGCAGGAGCGCTGGGTTCAAGGCTGTATGTACCCGGAAGATCGACGATCTCCACCTCATCGCCCTCAAAGGTAATTTTGCCTTTTAGGAATTCCACTGTTGTCCCAGGATAATTGGATACCAGCACGCGTACTCCGGTAAGGCGTGAAAATAAAACACTTTTGCCTACATTGGGATTGCCGATAAGAGCAATCTTTTTTACTTTTTGTTCGAATTTACCCATACTTTTGAAGCCATCCCGTATCCCAGGGCAACCACAGTCCGTCCGACTTTTATCGCCACAGGGCCGCGCATAACAAAAGAGCTCAGCTTAGTAACATGTTTCCCGACATTGATACCCATCGACGCCAGGCGTTTTTCAAACATACTTCCGCCTTCAATCTCGACAATAGTTCCTGTTTCCTTTACTTTCATCTTAACCAGACTTGCTCTTTTCATAATGCCCATATTATATTGTACCGCAGCTTTGTTTGCAATAAAATCAACCTTATCTTTTAGTTCAGTAGAGCTTCTCTATCTTTATGTCTGTATAATAGAATTCAAGAATTTCCTGAAAATCAAATCCTCTTTGGGCCATTGTAGCTGCTCCCACCTGGCACATCCCCACGCCGTGCCCCCAGCCGCCGCCATAGAATAAAAAGGACTCTGCCTCCCCATTTTTATCAAGCTTAACATCTATGTTAAACATAGCGCTGCGAAGATCCCCAAGCAAATTTCTAATATTAAGCTCTTTTTCAACAATCAATTCACCTTTACTGCCTTTTATTTTAATACTGTGCACATGCGAAGAAGGATGCCGTTCTTTTATATCAATTGATATCAGCCTGCCTATATCCTCTTTTTTATTTATTAAGTCCTCCAGCTGTTTGCGCGTGTATAATCTTTGCCACCTGAAATTACTTTTACGCGAATATGCCTCGTTATTGCAAAACACGGAGATCTGGTCTGAGCCAAGCCAGTCTTCAAGTTCAAGAGCGGACAAAGGGAAAAAAAAACCGGCCGGCATGAATGAGTCCTGTTTGTGCTGTAAATAGGGCACATCAATACGCTCAGCAAATATATTTCCCTGCGTATGCCCTCCGCAGCTGTTGCTGTATACGGCATCTATAGGCTTTCCATTATAAACAGCTACCAGGCCAATCGTAGAATCTATAGCCGCATTAGTTGCCGCTGTCTCTACTTTAGCCCCGTTGTATGCCTGGCAATGGACGCCTGAGCAAAAGTCATATCCATGCTCCTTGTGACGATTGATTTTTCTATATGCTTCACTGCGCGCGGCAACCGCCTGGGCCCTTAAAGCTTCCCGCGGCCAGGAACTCGGCATCTCACTCGGCAGAACTCCGTAAAGATATTCTTCCATATCAAGCACATTAATTATATTAAAATAACTTTCTTGCAAGGGATTAATCTCAAGCTTTCCCCTATATACCCTGTCACTTTTACTAGCCCAGTACTGCCCTTTGCCTGCCTCTACATCAAAAATCAATATCGTTGATCGGGGATCATTATGAACTATGGAAATACCTTTTTTGAAATCCAGGATCTTTTTGTCTTCTTCTGTTAAAGCGATCCCCTCTTTTTGCCGCGTAAGGGCATAAAGTTTATTCTTTTGCCCTTGGAAAAGGACTTCCCTGGAATCGATATCTTCAATAGAAAAATCCGCACCGGTTTTAAAACATAGACGCTTAACATCGCCAATATGCACTCCGACAATCGGAGCATTGGGTGCTTTTTTCAGAGCTACCTTTTTGGCAAAAGAGCCTTTCATCCTCGCGCTTTCTTTTTGCTGTAACTTTTCTCCCAATTCTTTACCGGATATCCTATGGATTTCACTGATATATTTCTTTGCCTGGGCATTGTCCGGGTCCACTGCCTGAACCTTTCTGGAAGCACTAAGGGCCTGCTCATAACGTCTTTGATTAAAATATACATCCATCAAAGCAGGATACACATCTTTCATGCTTGGATCCAGCTTTTCTGTTTCTTCTAATTCCTGCTGCGCCTCATCCCACATCTTATTTTTTATATATATATTTGCCAGGCATAAATGAGCAATAGCGAATTCCGCCTCAAGTGCAACTGCCTGCCGATAAGCATCAACCGCTTTTTGCGTTTCTTTTTTATCTTCAAAACACCGCCCCAGCCAGAAATAAAGACTCGCGTCCTTTACCCCCATTTCCAGGGCTTTATTAAAAGAGCTTATCGCCTCATCCGTCATTGAATCAAGAAAGTAAACCTCTCCCAGGTTCTTAAACAAAATACCGCTTTGCCCCCTCTTAAGCAGTTCCTTAAACATGGCTTCTGCTTTTTTGTAAAGACGCATATTTTTGTAAATAAGCGCGCTATTCAAAGCCGTAATTTTATCTCCAGGCTCTATCTTTTTGGCCTGAGAATACTCTTTGATAGCCTGCTCATATTCACCGAGATTAAAAAAAACCCTCGCGCGGTACAAGTGATTGAGATAAACATCTGATTCCTGAGCCCAGGTTTCGGCAACCCGCGAAAAAAGCAGGCACAAGAATATGATTATAATAACTATTTGTTTTTTATTTGTCTGTTTCATTTTAATTGATTAACAATGGAATTGAACAATCCGCGAAAAGAAAAGTATTCATTCTTGTTTTTCGAAAACACTCTCTTATGTCTTTCGAAAAATACACAGAATTGAATTCAACTTTTCATCTTTGTCTTTTATGGCAAACATTTTCAGGCTTACAACCGCTTTTGCCTTTAATATAGGCAGGAACAGCTCCAGATCAGCAGAAATAGTATTCGCGCGCCTTTCAAGAATATCATGATACATCTTTCTAAATTCGGAATTCGCCTCCAGTTTTATCACCGAATCAATGCTTAGTTCATCTTGAGAAATACTGAATATTTCCTGAGCCGCCTTGTTTATCTTAATCCGGGAAGTCTTAATATCCAAAAGCATAATCCCGTTTTGGATATTGCGGTTTAATGTTAAAAGAAGCCGATTTATCGTATCTACCCGATGCTCTCTGAGTATATCGAATTCATTAATCCTGTCTATCGCCTTATTAAATTTTTCTGCCAGGAGTGAAAACTCATCTTTACCCTGCATAGAAATACCGGTGTGAAAGTTATTTTCCAATATATGTTTTAAGGCCAGATCAAGTTTTTTCCTGAAAATTATGAAACGGTCCAGGATAACAAGCGTTACAACTATGCCGATACCGACTAAAAACACAAAACTATTCTTATAGAAAGATGGCATATGCTCACTTCCCACAAACCATATCGTCAGAAATATCGCCACAAGAATGCCGAACAGTATATTTATCTCTCTTTTCATACGTATATCCTTAATTATGTTTGGTGAGCAAAGTTATGCTTTCCTGTTTACCGACCACAATAAGGCAATCGCCTTCTTCGAGTATATCCTCAGCTTGCGGCAGGTCATTCATTTCTTCGTTTAATATGCGCTGTCCTCTCTCATCAATAGCCGCGGCCTGCTTCTTTATCGCCACAACATTAACATCATAGCGCTTTCTAAGGTTAAGCTCCTTAAGAGAACGTCCGCAAAAATCCTTAGGTATTCTTATCTCGGCCATCGTATGCCCGGAAGACAGCTTCATGCTCACCTGTATATTGGGGCTGGTAAGGCTTTTCCCCACGGATTCTCCCATTTCCTTTTCAAGGTTGAGGATCTTTGTAATATCAAGAGCTTTAAGGATCTCTTCCTGCAGCGGGTTAACCGAGCGCCCGTAAATATTCTTTACTCCCATTTTTTTAAGCAAGGTAGTTATCAGAAGGTTAGCCTCAACATTTTCACCTATACAAACTATCGCCGCGTCAACCTGCTCAAGGCCTATAGACCGCAGTGCCTTTTCATCTGTAGCATTTAAAGCCACTGCTACAGCTACATAATCCTTAATTTCCTCAACTTTTTCTTTGTCAGAATCAATAGCTAGAACCTCTACGCCCTGATCAGTTAAAGTCTTAGCTACGGTTGAGCCAAAACTACCTAATCCAAAAACAGCAATTTGACGCATATCATTCCTCCTTTAATGAGACTCATTCCATATTCACTAAGCCATATCTTCACTTAATCTCGTTTTCCGTTAAATAACAGCAGGGATCTTCTCCCCATAAGTCATTATGGACAACAAGCGCCCTGATCCTGCATCCGCCGCAATATGACTTATAACGGCACCGCCCGCATTTGCCCTTAATATTGTGTGATTTAGAGCGCAACCGGCAAAGAGATTTATCGTCTTTGTTAAGCCATATCTTACTAAAATCCGTCTTCTTTATATTGCCAATCGCCTCGTGCTGCCAGAATTGGCAGGCAAACACATCGCCCGCAGGAGAGATATCTACGATTTTACTGCCGGCAGAACACCCGCCGTGAAACTTTAATAATTTTAAAACTTCCGCGGCAGCCCGCGGATTTCTCTTCTTCAGATAATTATATATATAAATGCCATCGGCATGGTTATCCACAGTAAGTATTTCAAGGTTATAACTCTTCTTATTATATTCTAAAGCACGTTTGACCAAAAAAGCAACAACTTTACGTCTTGTCTTATTATCAATATCAATATCGGCAATATCCTTCCCCCGTCCTGAGTATACCAGATGATACATGCAAAAACGCGGAATTTTTTCTTTTATGCATAAATCCAGCACAGACACAAGATCAGGCGCATTAACCCTGTTTATTGTAAAACGCACCCCGGTCTTGAGACCGGCTTCCTGAGCATTAATAATACCCTTTATCGCCATATCATACGCGCCTTTTATTTTACGAAATCTATCATGCAGGTTCTTGCCGCCGTCAATGCTTACACCCACATAGTCAATCCCTGATCCAGCCAGTTTTTTGGCAAGTGCCTTTGATATAAGAGTACCGTTTGTAGATAACCCCACCCTTATTTTTCGCGCTTTTGCGTATTCAATCAGCGGCAGGATTTCCTTATGCATCAAAGGCTCTCCTCCTGAGAAAAGAAGAACAGGAATATCTATTTTTGCTAAAGAATCAATCACTTTTTTGATCTGAATAATGGTAAGTTCATTTTTATAATTTATATTCCGCGACTCAAGGTAGCAATGCCTGCAATCCAGGTTACAGCGCCGGGTTAAATTAAAAACCACCAAAGGGCTTGAAGCATTGCAGCTTATAAATAATGGGGACTTTCTCTTTTTGCTTACCGCTTCTAAAGCAGCAGATACTGTCGGCGTTCCCCCCAGAAGTTTTGTAAAATTAATCATCGTCTGTTTTTTTCCTTTTAATTAACATTGCCTTTATAAGGCCTTCAATCGTGAATACCTTTGCCGTAGTTTCTGCTTTAAAGCCGTAGCTTTGCAGCGTTTGTTCTGTAACAGGGCCTATGCAGGCAAATTTTTGTTTATTTACCAAGGCCTTTTCTTTTTTAAAAAATTTCATGAACTGATGAACACAGCTTGAGCTGGTGAAAGTAATAAAATCAAACTGTTCATCCTTGATCAGCTTTCTTAATTTCCGCGCGCTTGCCTCTCTTGGCCTGCAAACACTGTAAATAAACATCTCATTGATAATCGCGCCTTGCGCGCGTAATTCATCCACCAGCAGTTTTCTGCCTTGCCTTGAATGCGGGATAAATATCCGCTTTTTCCGGATATCGATTTTTTTAAATTCAGCAGCAAGGCTTTCCATGAAAAATTTTTTAGGGATAATATCCGCTATTATACCTCTTTCCTTTAGTTCTGCCTGGGTTTCCCAGCCGAGTACAGCAACCTTTGCACCGGAAAATAGCCTGGCATCAAGATTTTTATTTTCAAGTTCCCTAAAGCAGATATCCACAGCACTCTTGCTTGTAAATACTACCCAGTTACTTTGTTTTATCCCGCTTATCAGGCGCTTGGCATTGATCTTAACTTCCCTTACCACTTCAATCAAGGGATAAACGCAGGTTTGCGCCCCCAACTGCTTCAGATTAGAGCTGAAAAGCCCTGCCATAATTTCAGGCCGGGTTATAAGTATTTTTTTCCCAAACAGCGGTTTTGTTTCATACCAGTTAAGTTTTTTTCTTAGATTCACTACTTTGCCGATAATTACTATCGCCGGATTAGTTAACCCGTTTTTTTTAATTTTACCGGCGATATTCTCAATCGTGCCTGTAACTGATCTCTGTTTGGGCAGCGTGCCCCATTCGCTTACACAAACAGGCGTATCCTTTTTCATGCCTCCATTGATCAGCTCAGCGGTAATTTCCTTCAATCTGCTCATGCCCATAAAGACCACCAGGGTCCCCTTGCTCCTGGCAAGCATTGACCAGTCAATATCTTTATCTTTCTTCTTCGGGTCCTCATGCCCGGTGACAAAGGTAACCTGAGAAGATATTCCTCTTTGGGTCAGGGCAATACCCGCGTAAGAGGCCGCAGCCATGCCTGAACTGACACCAGGCACAATCTCAAAAGCTATTTTTGCTTTTTTGAGCGCAAGCGCTTCTTCTGCGCCGCGGCCGAATAGAAAAGGATCCCCTCCTTTAAGGCGCACAACAACACGGTGTTTCCCTGCTTCATTTACAAGTATTCTGTTAATTTGCTCTTGTTTTAAGCTATGCCTGCGGGGTGATTTTCCGGCATAAATTATCTTCACGCCACTTGGGGCATTTTCTAATAGATCGGGAGACACTAAATGATCATAAATAATCACATCTGCGGCTTTTATACACTCAAGCGCTGCCTGCGTGATCAATGCCTCATTACCCGGCCCAACTCCGGCTAGAAACACCTTACCTTTAATTTTATTTCCCATAAATTATCAATTAAATAATGTTCTTAGCAATAATATCAACAAACACCTCCACTATATCCGGATCAAACTGGCTTCCTGAACATCTTTTCAATTCCTCAACCGCGTCTTTCTGTTTTAAAATTTTACGGTATGGCCGAACCGATACCATGGCTTTATACGCGTCGCATACAGCCAGTACCCGCGCCCCTATCGGTATAGCAAAAGCACGCAGGCCTTCAGGATAACCGGACCCATCATAACGCTCATGATGATAAAGCACCATAGGCAATATCTGATGATGTAAGTCCATCTTGCGCAGTATGCTTGTGGACACAACACTATGCATTTTGAGCTTTACTAATTCGTCCACAGTCAAATCCTTCTTTTTTAAAAGGATTTCCTCGCTTACTGATATTTTTCCTATATCATGCAGTAGCCCCGCGATTCTGATCAGCTCTATCTGATCGCTTGAAAAATTCATTTTCTTTGCGACTAAAACCGCAAGCTCCGCAACTGCTTCTGAATACCCCTGCCGATACTCAACTTTGCCCTCTATTGCTGCAACCAATGCCGTGATTGCTTGCAGATAATTGTGTTTAAGCTTTAAATATCGGTTAGCATTTTCTATGCAGATTGCCGTTTGATTGGTTATGGTCTTGACTGTTTCCAGGACATCTTCAGTCAGAGACACCGCGCTCTTGCCGACAAACAAGGA
>JAKLQT010000193.1 GCA_022013205.1 Candidatus Omnitrophota bacterium
ATTATCACTATGCTTATACTTTTATAAAACGCATAATTTTTACACATGTCCAATATTTTTTAAAATATCTAAAATAGTTTTTAACTAAATTTTTTATGATTTGCCACGGTCATCTATCTTATTCCCTCTATAATTAAATCGCTTTTTCAATATATTGCTCCTGAATCTTAAGCTCATCAACTTTTTCCCTGAGCTTACTTTTCTCTGTTATATTTTCACTCTCTTTTTCTTTTAAGGGAATTATATGTTTATAAACAAATCCTGATTTATGATACACATGCCGGTTGATATGCCCGTCAAAAGAGATAATATCCTTATTTTTAAAAACAGTCTTATTTATCTGCCAGAAGCCCTGTTCTTTTTCTTTTATAAATTTCATGCTCGGAAAATGATAGCAGGAGGATATTCCGTTTTTGTTCGCTAAAGTCTCGCAATGTATGCTCATCTCACCCGCCAATATCGCGGCATTATCAGGGATGCCATTGATATCCTCAGGATTTACCCTCTCTAAAATCAAAACAACTCCGTCAACATCCAGGCCTCTAAATTCTCCCGCGATAAACTCCTTTTGCAATCTTTCCGCGCTCTGCATATCCACAGCAACAATCCCGCGAAAAGCTCCGCCGGCAGCGCCGCGGCCTATAGCAACAGGCTCTTCCGTAACATCATCAACAAACTCCGGCAATTCCGCATCATCATATTCATCGCTATCAGAGCTTTGCAGAATATACAGCTTACCCTGCTCGATAGTAAATTCAAACCGCTGAGGCTGATTAAACAGCTTATGCAGCGCTATCGCGTAGGCTAAAAGCTCCTCATAAATCTCAGGGAATTCTTCTTCTAAAGAAAATTCACCTTCATTCGCTTCTTCCCTGCCGATAACCACATAATTCCCCGGCGCCCCGCTCATTAGGGCCTCTCCCTGGGAATTAAACCTGAACCTGCCTTCAATAAAAGGCTGGCTATACTTATCAAACCTTAAGCTTATGGCCCCGGCGCCTGATAAACCCGGCAGATTCCCAAATACCGCTTTTTGCAATATCGCGGCAGTGCCCCAATAATTCGAAATATTGTGCTTTCCGCGATAGTTTTTAGCCCCCGCTGAACTCCAGGACTTATAAATAGCGTCTATACAGCACTGCACCTGCTCTAATAAAGTATCCGGAATACCTTTCGCGCAAGAACTAATTAGCTTTTTATACGCCCTGACAAGTTCCTTCATGCCTGTTTCGGTTTTTGGTTTCTCCTGTTTATTCAGATTTAAAATATTCTGAAAATCCTTTTCCGGAATTCCCAGCACATGGATTCCATAACCGCGCAGAAAATTACCATAAGCATCATAAGCGAACCGGAAATTATTTTTTTCTTTTGCCAATCTTTCTACCTCGAGTTCATTCATGCCCAGATTAGGTATAGTCGCCATAAGCCCGGGCATAGAATAAGCTGAGCCGCTTCTGGCAAAAAGAAACAGCTTCATTGTCGGGAATTCATCTATCCGCCTTAACCTTTCCACCTCTATTGCCAGCTGTTCGTTAAACTCCGGAGTTTTTAAAATATGCGGATTATTACACACCTCAGCGCTGATAATCACGCCCGGAGGTACCGGCATTCCCGCCTCTGCCATCTCAGCAGCCCGTTTTCCCTTTTTCCCGCATTTTGAAATCAGCCTTATACGTTTTTCTTTTTCTCCTGCTTGAAAACGCCAGAACAAATCCTCCGGGATAATCGTTTTTTCATCGCGTTTATTTAAGACCACCCTATCCGCTTTTTTTAACTCTGCCTCTAATAACCGCGAAAAATTAACTAAAACACTTTCCAGCGCGGGAAATCCCGACTCCCTGATAATATCGCCAATCGCGATTTCTTCCATCTGTTCAGCGATCTTCCTGTTCTTAAGCTCATCACTGCCCTCAAGCATATCTTCTAAAAAAGAAACGTATTTAGTTTTAAAAGAAGGCACATTTTTTATTTTTAAAGCCGCTTTAGAAAATTTACCTCTGTAATCCGCGCTTGCGCGCTTAAGAGCCTTTCTAAACTCAAATTCAAGAGAATTAATAATATTAAGCAGCTGCGATACCCTGATATTTTCCGCGTATTCAAGCTCAGCTAAAAATTCTTCAACTGCCGCGCCGCCAAGCCCGCTGTACACATAATTTTTAAGCAATAGCGCGAGCGTATCACAGGCCTGTTCAATTTTGTTTATTTGCTTTAGATTTTTAAGCTGATCAAAATAACCGCTGAATATTATATTCCCGTACTTCTCAAGCGTAATATCATACACCAGTAATTCCGCTAACTGTCTGTTATTGTCCCTTGAAGCATTTTTATAGTTAACAGAATCAGATTCCCTGATCTTTTCATAAATCGTTTTTCTTAAAAGCGCGTATTTTTTTAACCTCTCAAGCTTTTCTCCGGATTCACTGTTTAAAAGCGCGACAAACTCAGTACGTAATTTTTCAATATTTTTAAATTCGTCAATACATGTCCCTTCAACCGCCTGCTTAAGCCCGGCAAGAGAAGAACCGAATTTTTTCGCTGAGGCCTGATAAGCCAATATTGTTACTGTTGTTTTTCTAATAGCCTTTTGCCTTTCCTCAAACTCAGAACTTTTTTCATAGCTGTCTATAATTCCTGTTTCATTTTTTAATTTTTCAAAAAGCTCTTTTTCTTTAGCAAGCAGCGCTTTTTTATCCACGCTAAGAACAAAGATATCAAATGGATTTAAAGTTTTACCCGGTATTTCCCGCGGCACAGTATGTTTTAATTCCTGATAATAAAACGTAAGCGCCTGATGATAATACTGAAAATCCTGCTTTTCTAACTCTCTAAGCACCGTAAACCCGCTGTTTTTATCAATGTTTTTTGGGTCTAAATCCTTCCAGTAACATAAAAGATTATAAAAAATCTCTGTTGTGTTTAAATTCGGCTGTTCATGTACAATCTTGCGGATAGAACTGAAAATTGTCTTTCCATTTAATCCTGCAAGCGCGGCTCCATCATCAAGCTCTACCACAAGCTCTACAACCTCGCCTCTTTTTTTAAAACTTATTGCTTCTCCCTTAGGAAAATCTTTTACAAAATTACGCAGCAGATAATATATCTGTTTGCTTTCTGCTGCCAACAAATCTCCGATTAAATCATCAAACTCGTCCTTACGCACAGAATCAAGATCCTGCAGCACGGCAAAAGCATGGTAATACATTAACAAATCCTTTAACCCGTGAGGGTCTTTGCTTATAAAGCTTAAAATTGAGAAAAAAGAGCTAAAGGATACATCTGAATAGTACATTGAAAATAAAATATTTATAAGCCGTCCTCTTTCCCTAAAGCTTAACTGCGGATAAAGTTCTTGCGCTATCCAAAACACATCATTGTCAGGCGCGAATTTATCAATAAAATCCGCGCCTTTTCTTTTTCTAAGCAGTTCATCCTGCTCGCGAATAGTTGCTTTTAAAAGTAGTTCGGCAAATCTTTCCCCTCTGCCCATTGCTGATAAATAAGAAAAACACTGCGCTATTTGATAGATTATACCGCGCCTGGCTTGCTCATCCTCAAGGGCGTAAACAAAACGCAATACCTCAAACAGGGCATCATCGCTCAAATAAGGGAAAATGTTATACAACAGCCCTACATTATCAGACTCTCCTAAAGAATTATATTCCGGGTCATTCTCTTTTTTTTCCTGCTTAAGCTGAAACTCATAAAATTGTTTTAGCAAAGAGCTGATAAATTCCGCGTTTAAAAGCCCTGTTTCGTCTTTTAACTTTTTCTTTTGCGCCGGAAGGATTATCCGGCTATTAACCAGATTCTGCAGCCAAACAATAACCGGCATGCTTATAAGCCTGGGACTGTCATCTCCCTGTATCGACCGGGATAAAAACATCTTAAGCTCCTGCGAGAAATCATCACCGAAAAATATATCCTGCCCGCAAGCCAAAACCTTTATCTTTCTCAGCTCATTTGGTAAAAACCCTCTAAAGTTAAATAACAAGGCATTAAAGTTTTCATGGCTTGCGTAAAGCACCACCTCTTTTTCTTCCTTTAGAGCATCCTTAATATGATCCTCAATATTAGGGGAAGAATCCCTGATCTTTTTCAGTACATGCTCATCAACATGCGCGCAAAAAATTTCTTTCTCTTGAGGTACAATCCCCAGCTTACGGATGAACCTTTCCATCACCTCTGATTTCCAACGCGTCCACTCATTCTTCTCGTCATAACTAAAAAATAGATGATAAGAATTTATCAGCTTTATCGCCTGTTCTATTTTCCGCAAAATTTCCGGCGCGTTTACACTGCTGAGATATTCCGCGCTTTCTAAAAGCGTATCAAGCTCTTTAGCCAGCTCTTTCCAGCGCGGCATAGAATCAAGCACCCAGCTTTCAGTTACGCTCTTATAATCAGCCGTATTATCCTTAATACCCCAAAAAATCAGCTCTTTCAGTTTACTGCTTACCAGGCCAAAATCATTCTCTTGCCAGCGTTTAGTATTTTTCTGTTTAATTTTTCTGATCCGCGCTAATCCCTTTTCCTTTGCTTCTATTCTCAATTTGTGCTCCTTAGCAAGATCATCCAAGCACTCATTGCACATTTCGAGCACTCTATCCCCGATTTCAGCATCGAACACATTTTTAAGAATAAACTCTTGCGATTTTTGCTCATCCACTCTGGCGTATGTATATCTTTTTAACTCCTCCAGCTCCTTAGGAAGTTCAACTTTAAACAACCTCAAGTATTCATGAATAAAGCATTTAATTTTAGTGTCAAAATTCCAGAAAAAAATACGGGTATCTTTAAAGAAATTAAGCAATTTTTTATAATTTGCGCGGGAAGGAGTTTCCCGGCATAAGGCAATCAGCGCTCTTGCTTTTTTTTCTACTTCCTCAGCGCGGGCAGTAAGATAATTTATATCCTGGCCTACCTTTTGCTCGATATCATCAAGCCTTAACCTCTCGCTAATTACGTGATTTTTCACAAGCCAGGCGTTCAGGACATCATAAATTTTATTCTCCCAAGAAACATATCCATTTTTGAAAATATTTTCAAACCGCGCAATAGGCAATAGGATTTCAGGGCCCAGGCAGTCCTGTTTCCCCTGAACGCGCGGCGCATCCTGGGGCTGTTGTAAATCCCGGTTGGATATCGCCAAAGCAGGGCCGGAAAGTATAAAAGCATGCGTCAAAATAATAGTAATAATTTCGTAACATAGTCTTTTCATATAAGTATTCTTGATTTTTAAGATTAAAAACCCATATTCTGTTATCGCGCAAAGGGTTAAATCAGCTAAGGCCCGCTTGATAAAATCGAAAAAGTTTACCATATTTTCTTGATGTTTGCAAACAATCCCTGATCTATTCAGGGATTAAGAACCGGCACTTCAAAAACCATAAAAGGATAAGGTGAAAAAATATTTTGCAAAAATTTAAAGCAGGGCATAAAATAGAGGGTAAAGGGGCCCAGAAGAATAATCAGCTTATTCTTTAATATGATACGGG
>JAKLQT010000194.1 GCA_022013205.1 Candidatus Omnitrophota bacterium
GATTTTATAATAGCCGCTGTTTCTCCGGGGTATCCTACTATTGCAATTTCATTACCCGATGTTCCGCTGTTTGCTCCGACATATAGTTTTTCAGTCCAGACGCCTTGCCTTAAATAAAATGTATCACCATCTGACGCTTCATTTACAAGCTTTGGATTTAATGATTTCCATGGATTATTAATACTTCCATCTCCTGTGGAATCGTTACCGTTAATGTTATCCGCAAAATAAATATTTCCACTTCGGACTGTAAAAAGGATACCGTTAGATGTCCCTTCGCTGGTAGTTAATACGATATTCCCCGTTACAACGTTTGCTCCAAGTTGAAACGTAACTTTTGTATCTGTCCATATCGGATAATTATCCACCTGGCCTCCTCCGACAGATACGTATGACGTTCCTCGACTCGAACCAAAATTCTTTCCGGAAATAGTAACGAACACCCCCTTATTATCTTTACCACCGGTTCTCGGCCCGGAAATAAGGTCAGAATAAAATATTACCGGAGACGCCGCGTATGCCAGAGAGTTGAGACAGCATAAAAAAAGGATACCATATCCGACACAAGTAGTTATTAAAATTTTCCTGTTCATTTTATCCCGCTTACGTTTTTCTATGTCCATTATAAACCGCGTTTATACATAGCAACAATTATGCCATTTCCAAAATATTAACACATAATACTTTTTCTCATGCTAATCAAATAAGTTACAACTCTAAATACAAGGCGCAATAATTAATTTTTCATATAAAGGTAGAGACCTACGGGAAAATTTTTTCTAATTTTGAAATTTCTTTCTAAAAAGCGCCTTGGATGAACATGGATAAATATAAGCTGCAAGCTTCAAATGCTGCAGGCCGCAAAAAGCAAAAACTGCTACAAGCTACAAAACAAAAGCTACAAAAGCTGCAGGCTACAAGCCAGAAATGCTACAGGATTAAAAATTGCTACAGGATGCATTCATCTTATTTGACTGCCTTCCTCATACATCTCAAATTTTGGCAAACCATGAAGCGTCATTTCGTGCAATTCAACTGCTAATGTATGCGCTATTTTATAAATTTCCAGATCTTTATAACTTTTCATACGTTAGCCCTCGTTGTTTTTGGCTTGCAACAGTTTTTATGTAGCAATTGCAGCTTTTTCAGCCTGCGGCTTGCGTCTTGCAGCATTTGCCGCAGTTGCAGCTTTTTTCAGGCTCCTATTCGCGGTTACGTCTTTCAGTCTTCGGAAAATAGAGCGGGCAGCGTAGCAGCATAATAATGCGGAACAAATACAATCTCCCTGCCTTGATACTCTATTTCTTTATCCGCGGTCAATTATTATTTTCACTTACTCCTTTCACAAAATCTTTAGAGGAAGGATTTTTATTAGTTTACATGAGATGCCTTTTTTATCTTAAGGCCAGATTTTTTTATATATTCTTCAGCTTCTTTATGCACTTTTGCCGCATGTTCTTTCGCCGATAAATTCTTATTTTCTTCATGTAGTTTTATCCTGATCTCATGTAACTCCTGCATCGGTTTGGGTTCTTTATAACTCATCTAAATCACCTCCTGCGGGGATACAATCTCTAAAGGCTTATATCCTAAAAGCGCGTTTACGGCAACAATTCCTTGTTTTGTCCTTAGTTTTACGATTTTCCAAACACATTCGGAGCCTTTTTTCCCGCGCCAAGACCTGCCTGTGCAGGCACGCAGACAGGCGCAAAGCCCGCCAAGAGTTTCTTCGTGCCTTAGAGTCTTTGCGGCAAATAATTTTTATTGCATGTTCCCGGCCCCCCGCAGCAAGCGGAAATCCCGCGTCACTAAAACCACAATCTTCATAGCACCTTACCATTCCTCCACATACTCAGGGAAAAGCAGTACTTTCTTCGCATCAGCAGGCGAAAATAAAAATTGTTCAATATCCTTTGCCAAAAGCTTAAAATCAAGCTTCACGCAGCGTTCAAGCAAAGCAGACTTAAGCTCGTCCTTATTCTTAATACCCATGCGTTTGCTTAAATACGCAAAATCCGGCTCTGCTTTTCCCGCTAAAAACATCGCGTCATAGAAATCTCTTCCAATAACGCGCTTACGATTCATAATAGCGTAAAACTTCTGTGCCAATAAAATATCAACAGGAACAACATTAATCCCTAAAAACACATCGAACTTATTAATAACCACTCGTTCCGGCGCATATTGAAACTTCTGCGGCTCGGCATCAAGTTTAATAAGCATTCTTTCTTCCTGATGGCTGGAAAGTCCCATCTTAAACAAAACTCCCATAACCTTAATATCCGCGCTAAAAGCCCCCTTAAAAGTATTGCCGGTTTTAATATCATATCCTTCCAGAGCAAGCTTCTTTGCTGCCACCTGAGTCAAAAGACTAAAATCGCTTTGAGTAAGCCCCCTATTGTCAAAATCAAGGTCCTCAGAAAATCTGGGCAGGCCATGCACAATATGAACTGCCGTCCCTCCCATAAACACCAGCTTTTGTCCATAGCGGCTGCCAAAAACAGCATCAAGGATTTTATATTGCAAATACTCCCGCAAAATATTCCGCTTAAAATGCCGCAGATGTACAGGGAAAAACGATTCTATCTGTTTAAGTTCAAGCATGCCCGATATACCCCAAAAAGTTATCCACCCTGCGCTTCAAGGATTTCTGTCCATAAGCATTCAAATAAACATTCATTTTATTTCGATCCATAAGCTTATGGAATATCTCACGATTAATGCGCAACCCCTTAAAGTCAGCGGCATCGCGTAGTTCAGTTTTAATGTATAAAAAGTCTAAAAAAGCCTTCTCCGGAGAAGCTAGTTTAAACAGCTTTCCGTTATTGTTCAAAAACTCAAAACCAAAATATAGTTTTGGATGGATGGTCCGGTAAAGGAATTCCCCTACAGGGGTGATAAAATGGCTTGTTTTGCGGGTTGACGCGGAAGTAATGCCATAGACACTTTCCGGAATAAGTTCATAATATCCCAGCGCCATCTCAAATGAAACGTAAGATGGACCATAAATACGATTTGCAATCTCAAAAAGAATCTTCTCATCAAGAGCCAAATCAGAAGAAATATAATAGCCCTTAATCACCTTCTTAATGTAACCTTTTTCCTGCCACTCATTAAGCCTGCGTCGATAAAATCCCGGCTCAACCTGCCGCATATCAACAAGCGAAAACACCGTAAAATCCTTAAAAACTTTCTGAAAATCAACATATTGCATATATTTCTCCAAAGTGTTATTATTAGCACTCATAAGAAATATATCACAAAATGAATATTTTTCAAGTATTATTTGCTTATTTCTCTTCAAGATACCATGCCACGCAGGCATGGCATGGCTCTTTTCCCGGAAGCCATCAAGAAATAAAATCACAGCCGCGCAACGCTGAGCATATATTATTTTTTCGTCCTTAGATTAGCTGCGAGCTTTGTTGCGTGTGCTATAAACTACGAGCCATAAGCCACGAGCTAACGCCTATCCACGTCTATCTGCGTCCATCTGTGGTCAATTAATTCATTATTTTATTTGCTATTCGCAGAGTGCTTTACTCAATGCGATCAGCGGTTTCAAGCAAATCCTCATCATCGCTCTCAAACTATCATGTTTCGCGATGTAGTTCGCAATTGCCGGGCTGTAGGTATAATAAAGCTGAACAAATCGTTTACCACATTCATTGGGCAATAAATACTTATCACGGAATCCGCATAATGACACCACTTCTTCTGCCATCGGCGTTCCAAACACAGCCGTGGCTATAAAACAACCACTTCCTCCACCACTACTACTACCACCACTGCTGCTGCTGCTGCTGCTGGTACCACTACTACCGCTACCGTCATCATTTCCATCGGTATCTGGCGAGAGGACAACTAATACCTCATTAGAGTAATCAGAATTAACCGTCGAATTATATGCTTTTACTCTATAAACATAACTCATTGAATTATCATACGTATCATTATATAACACAGTATCAGCTCCAACCGTTGCTATCTCAAGATAGGGATTTGTCGGTGCATTCTCTGATTGGCTATTTAAATCTTCTGCTTTGCGTTCAATTTTAAATCCTATCTCTTCATTGGAGTTATCCTCCCATCCAAGAGTTATAACTTCAGGTAGTACTGCCGCGGACAAATTCGAAGGCGCGGCTAATGTATATTCATACGCACCGATATCCACAACCAAATTTTGAGGCCGTACAATACCGTCCTTGTCCCTAAAAACAATCGCTGAGGTATCATAGCCGGCATCAATACAAGGGCTCGATGCTTGTAAACTAAAATTACCATTGGCGGCGTCAGTAAATTTGGGATCTCCGTTGACCGCGTGAGTGTCTGCTTCCGGCCCATCCCCGTTTCCATAATAGTTATTATAATCCACGGTAACCATCCCATAGGAATTACTGATATAACTAGTAGAACTATTCACATAAAAAATATTGTTTTTTATATTTACAGTTTCCGAATAGTTGTTTGACGC
>JAKLQT010000024.1 GCA_022013205.1 Candidatus Omnitrophota bacterium
AGATGATAAAACTGAAAAACAAACCCGATATCGCGGTTGCGAATAAGTGCCCTATCCCTATCTCTTATTGTATAAAGATTCCGCTCATTAAGCAATACCTCTCCGGCAGACGGCTTATCCAGCCCGCTCAATAAATGCAGCAAGGTAGATTTCCCGGCGCCGGATGCCCCGAACAGGCTCAGGAATTCACTTTTCTGGACAGAAAGATTGATACCCTTTATCACATGAAGTTCAGCTTCCTGGTTTTTGTAATATTTATGCAATCCTTTTGCCTGTAATATCATTCGTAACGTAATGCCTCTACTGTATTAAGCCTTGATGCCTGATAAGCCGGATAAAAAGTAGCCAGCAGCGTAATGCACATCGCGGCAGCTGTTATATAAACAACTTCAGTTGTCTGAATCTTAACCGGTAATGTATTGATGTAATATACATCTTCCGGCAATGATATGAATTTATAAGTCTTAAGTATATAGGCCATGAACAATCCCCCAAGAGTCCCGAGTATTGTTCCGATCAAACCAACAGACAGGCCAACCACGGTAAAAATAATTTTTATACTAGCAGCTGATGCCCCGATTGACCTAAGTATTCCGATATCTTTTGTTTTTTCCATAACCAGCATGATCAAAGTACTAACAATATTCAGTGAGGCAACCAGAACGATCAATGCCAGGATCACAAACATTGCCGTTTTCTCAAGCTTTAACGCGTTGAAAAGGTTTCTGTTTAAATCCATCCATGTGCGCGTAAAGTAAGGAAAACCCAATTTATTTTGTATCTGCTTTTTTACCGCCTCAGCCGCATCAATATTTTTTATTTTAACGCTGATACCGCTTACCAGAATCGGATTATCGGTAAAAACCTTGGCTTTTTCAAGAGAGATAAAAACTACCCCGGTATCGTAATCATACATTTCACTTGAAAAAATCCCCACAACAGAAAAAGCATTCTCCCTTACCTTAGTAAGCTTGTTTTTATTCAGCTTGCCGGCTGAGATCAGGCTAATCTGATCCCCGACTTCAAGAAGCAGCTTCTGGGCTAATATTTTTCCAATAATAATATTGCTGCCGCTTTTTAGATCCAGTGTTCCTTGTTTAATGAATTGCTTTACCTGGGCAACCTGAGCTTCCATGTCCTCGTCAACTCCGCGCACAACAACAGAGGCCATTTGATCCTGGACAAGAAGTAAGCCTTGAGTGGAAACAAAAGGAGCGCAGGCAACAACACCATCGACTCCCTTAATATCCTCGATAACAGATGCTGCATCATCAAGCCCCCCAAGTTTATCAACAAGGATATGGCTGCTCGTGCCAATAATCCTATCCCGCAGTTCATGATCAAAACCGCTCATTACGCCTATGACAATGATCAATGCCGCGACACCTGTGGCAATACCTACCACAGAAATCAGGCTGATAACTGAAATAAACCGCTCTTTACTGCGGCTAAAAAGATATTTAAACGCTATTTTAAATTCATAAGGCATATTGTTTACCATCAGTGAAGAAACAAGGCATTTAACTCATTTAAAAATAAAATGCTCCCCAAATTTTCAACTTTTTTCAGAATCACTTTTCGCTAAATTCTGCTTTGAATCCCCCACAGAATCCTGAGGCTCTGGTTTAAGCTGAGGAAAGAGTATCACATCTTTTATCGAGGACTGGTTGGTAAAAAGCATTACCAGCCGGTCGATTCCTATCCCTAATCCGCCCGCAGGCGGCATGCCATACTCAAGCGCCTCAACAAAGTCCTCGTCAATATTTGAGCATTCCTCATCACTAGCCTGTGACAGAAAACGCTCTCTCTGCTCCATGGGGTCATTAAGTTCAGAATAAGCATTGGCAATTTCCATTCCTCCCATAAAAAGTTCAAAACGCTCACTAAGTAACGGATCATCCTTTTTCTTCTTTGCCAGAGGACAAAGTTCTGTATATATATCGGTAATAAAAACCGGATGATTAGTCTGGAGTTTTTCTTCAATTAAATCACTGATCAGATTCAGTATAAATGTCCGGCTGATCCTGCCCCCCTTTAATTCCACTTTTACGCCTTTTTTCTTAAGCTTTTCAAGCCATACTGTTTCCGCGTCATTCGGATTAATATCAAAATTATCCCGCATAAGTTCGGCAAAAGAAACCTCTTCCCAATTACTCAGGTCTATTATCTGAGACTGGAAGGCAAGTTCTTTTTTTCCCAATACATTAGCGATATGCATAATAATGCCCTTAACAAGCTCCATCATATCTTTATAGTCCGCATAGGCCGTATATACCTCGAGCATGGTAAACTCAGGGTTATGCTTTTTGGAAAGCCCTTCATTGCGAAAGCTGCGGTTTATCTCGTAAACCTTTTCCAGATCACCAACAAGAAGTTTTTTTAGATATAATTCAGGCGCAATTCGCAAAAATAAGTCCATATTCAAAGCCTCAAGATGTGTTTTAAACGGTTTTCCGGCCGCCCCCCCGGCAATGGAATGCATCATGGGAGTTTCAACCTCCAAATAATCTCTATCGTCGAGAAAATTACGGATCTCCTTGATTATTCGGCTTCTGGTAACAAAAACTTCTTTGACTTTTTCATTCGCGATTAAATCCAGATAGCGCTTACGGTATCTAAGCTCAACATCTTTGAGCCCATGCCATTTCTCAGGCAGAGGACGTATACCTTTTGAAAGCAATTCCACTCCTTTGGCGAGAATGGTCGCCTCATTTGTATGCGTCATAAAAAGCTCTCCGCTTAATCCGATGATATCTCCTACGTCAAGCTTTTTAAGAAAAGTGAAGTTGTCTTCTCCCACAGTATCTTTTTTAATATAAAACTGAACTTTTCCGCTGCTATCTTTTATATCACCAAATATACTTTTGCCGTGAGCCCGAAGAGCCACTATCCTTCCTGCTGAGCTTACTTCCATATTTTCTCTAAAATTTTCCTTTATCCATAGTGCTGTATGTTTTTTAGGAAAACGCCCTCCATAAAGGCAAATACCTTCATTTTTCAAATCCTCAAGCTTCTTTATTCGCTGCTGCATTAGTTCATCAATCATTATGGGGGCCTCTTTCTTTACTAATTAATCTTTTAAAATATGTCTAATCAATGAGTTGGGTAATTTTTTAGATTTTAATATTTATTGAATGATTATATAACTTATAAATTATTGTGTCAAGGGAAATGGCGCCCAAGCCGTAACCGCTTCGTAACGGGCAGGGTTTCATTTCTCCGCGTGCAGCAACTGAAGATAAGCTGCTTTGGAGGATTTAATTAATTTATTTTATATAGGTTAAAATCAACTGGTTGCCCCGGAGACTGACAAGATTTCAATCAAGAATGAGTCAAAAAAGATGCTCTATAGTTGCTTAAGGCCCGGCAGTAATATCCCTAAAACTCAAGTTAATTACGGTGACGGTAAGGGGCAGGAAGCCCGTATCGTTATAGGTTAGACGGTTACGGCCAAAAGTGAAAAAGAAAAATAAGAAAGACGCAAGACGTTACCGTAAGACGAAACGAGCATCGCCACCGATAAACGATAGACGAGTTATTTCCGCTATAACTCACCCCTTACCCACAATCCCGAATTAAAAATACTTACAATTTAAAGAGGTTATTGCCTGTATTTTATCCTATCACTTTTATTATTAGTAAGTTACGGTATTTTTACTAAGTTCGAGTTTGCTTTTTTCTTGTTTTAATGCTATACTTTGCTAAGAGAGGAATTTTGCCATTATCTTTAAATTTGGAAACAAGTAAGAGTTAATTTTTTTTTGCCGTCTTATATAATTCTTTTAAAAAGATGGAGTTAAGTGATGAATAGAACTCTCTGGCCTCAAATTGTATATGATATTGACGGAAACCTTCTTGTTGAAACCAGTCAGGATATTTCCGAAAAGGTTATAGAAAAAGTAATTGAACAAAATATGAAAACTTCTTCTCAGGTTCTCCTTTCTCAGACAAAAATCATCAATGATATTATTAAAAAAATTAATTCCGGGATCTACAAATTAATATTTAGCAATAAAGAAAATGCCTGTAAGGTTATTAATATCCTTGCCCAAACATCCTTTACTGAATTAATAATCCGGGAACTGGAAAATCTAAAGATTAATCTACCGGATACTTATAATCATATACTGGTAGTCGCGGCACTTTCTATTAAAATATGCCTTGATCTAAATAATGAGAATTTTGATACGCGCCGGACCGCGCAAATCGGCCTTGTCCATGATATCGGCAAATCCCGTCTCCCTGTTGAGATCATCGAAAAAGACAAACCGCTTACACATGAGGAATTCAAGATCATTCAAACGCATCCGTGGATTGATCACTTGCTTGTATCCCGCTATCTTAATACTACAAAGTCATTTGTGGCTAAAGCCGCACTATGTCATCACGAACGGCTTGACGGCAGTGGTTATCCGCTAGGTATCGCGCGAATCAACAACTATGTGCAGACAATAATCCCCTGCGATATCTTTGACGCGCTGATAAGCCAACGGCCTTACCGCAGCGAACCTTTTACAGTCAGAGCCGCTCTTGATATTTTATTAGAAGAGTCAAAAAAAGGAAAGATAAGCAATAAGTTTGTAAAGTGCCTGATCAGTTATTCAAGAAAAGATAAACCGCATTACGAGGATGTACAGCCTTCCCAAATAAACCGCGACCCCCCGCCCAGAATAAACTACTACGGAGTTCGGGAGAAATAATACTGCGCTGTGATCGTCCATCATCCTTCAGCTATCAGCTTTCAGTCTTCAGCTTTTTTGCCTGAATTTTTAAAATCCGCTTTGTTTTTTTTGTGACCTTAAAAGGATCCCCAAGGCGTAAACCAATAACCCAGGCAATAATACCGCTGGAGACAACTAAGCCCGTACAATCCTTTTGCTTATCTTCAATCTTTTGATCGATGAAAAATTTTTTTAGTTTCTTTTTCCCCTTATCTCCCAAAGGATAAAACAAGTCCCCTGTTTTTCTTAAGCGGACTTCTAAAGGCAAGGCCATTGTATCAAGGTCAAAATACTCCACATTAGCAGAATGGTTTTTTAAATTTTTCTCCACTTTTGCCTTTTCCACTTTAGCTGCCTTAAGGCAAAGATTTAATTCAGGGATTCTAAGCTCCTTATCCAAATGCAGTATGCGCGAACCCATCTTAAATGATCGGGCGGTTTTTTTATTTTTTTCCCAAAAGCAGACAAACTCTCTAGACTTTTCAACAAAAATATCCTTAGGCAGATCAAGATGTTTACCTTTCAAATCAAACTTGAGGATAAAATCATCGACGATTTGAACATGCTTAAAATCTATGCCGTTTAAATCGCCTTTTAAATCGCCGATGGCCTTGCGGATAACTCCGTAGCGCAAAACAAGCGGTAATTTTAAAAACAACTGTTTATTAACAAATAACCCCTTCTCCTTTTTAATGGTTACAATCTTAGCAAAAAATTTTTTTACCTTTTCCCGCAGTATGTCCTCAGTCTGTTTTGCTGTTTCTCCGATTCTAAAAATATTCTCTTTTATCTGAGGGCTGTAATGCTTAAGCATAGGGATTATTTCAAGACGTACTTTATTTCGGAAATACTCTGTTTTTAAATTGCTTGAATCAATCATGTATTTAATTTTGTTCTTTTTTAAATAATCCAGAATATCCTGCTTTTCTATCTCAAGCAGCGGGCGGATAAGCCTGAATTTTCTCAAGCGGCTTTCAAACCTCATACCGCATAGACCATTTATTCCTGTGCCTCTTAACATACGCATAATAATAGTTTCCACCTGGTCATCTTTTGTATGAGCAAGAATAATTTTTTTAATCTTATGAATATGGCAGTTATTTGTAAAGAACTTATAGCGCAGGTTACGCGCTGCTTCCTCAAGAGTTAGCTTCTCTTTGCCGGCAATCAGCTCAGTAGGTACAGAGCATTTATAAAAAGGGGCCTTCAGGCTTAAACTAAGCTTGTAAACAAACGCTTCTTCCGCGTCGGATTCAACGCCGCGCAGCTTATGATTAACATGAGCTATAAACAGCTTAAGCTTATACTTTTCCCGCAAATCCTTTAGGCAATGCAGCAAAAAAACAGAATCAGGGCCTCCGGAAACACATACCAAAAGCCGGTCACCCATTGCAAAGAGATTATGTTTTTTTATATCAGACAGAATTTTACCAATAATCATATTAATAGCATATATAAAAAAATATGGAGTAGCAAGCAAATATTTACCCCAAGGCTGCTACCCCATATAATTAAGCAATAAGTTACAAACTAGTTTATTTAAATAAACTATTAGCAACCACAAACGAAGCAAAAACAATTGAAACCATTGACATAAGTTTTATAAGAATATTGATCGACGGCCCTGATGTATCCTTAAACGGATCCCCTACCGTATCTCCGACAACCGCGGCTTTATGGGCATCACTTCCCTTTCCTCCGCAGTTTCCTTCTTCAATATATTTTTTAGCATTATCCCAGGCGCCGCCTGAATTAGCCATCATTATCGCGAGAACAAATCCGCATACAGTTCCGCCCACAAGAAGGCCGACTACAGCTTCAACACCTATTAAAAGTCCGACTGTAATAGGTGTAATTATTGCCAAAAGTGAAGGAAGAATCATCTCCTGCTGAGCTCCGATAGTAGCAATATTCACACATGAAGCATAATCAGCCTTGGCTTTTCCTTCCATTAGCCCCTTGATCTCCTTAAACTGCCTTCTTACTTCAAGAACGATCTTTTCAGCAACTTTACCCACAGCGCGCATTGTCAAAGCTGAAAATAAGAACGGCATCATTCCCCCTATAAACAGCCCTACGAGAACTCTTGGATTAGTAAGGTCAAGATTAAGAGTTTTCCCAAGTATTTGAAGTTCTTCTTTATAAGCAGCTATCAAAGCCAGTGCTGTTAACGCGGCAGAGCCTATGGCAAAACCTTTCCCTGTAGCCGCGGTTGTATTACCTAAAGAATCAAGCGCGTCAGTACGCTGCCTTACCTCAGGCCCCAATCCGGCCATTTCAGCATTTCCTCCCGCATTATCAGCTACAGGCCCATAAGCATCTGTAGCTAAAGTGATGCCAAGGGTACTAAGCATTCCTACCGCGGAAATTCCAATACCATAAAGGCCTAAGCTATAATCTCCAGCCCCCCCTGCCAAATAAAAACTTGCAAGTATCGATCCTCCGATAACAACAACCGGAATAGCGGTTGAGAGCATACCCACAGACATACCGGCTATAATAACAGTAGCCGGGCCGGTTTTTGTGCTTTGGGCAATCCCGCGCGTCGGCGCATATTTTGATGAGGTAAAATATTCCGTACAAAGGCCGATAATTATTCCGGCTATAAGCCCCGAGATAATTGCCCAGTAAATTCCCAGATTTTCTACTCCAAGGACATTTTTAACTAAAAAATAACCTGAAAGGGCAACAAGAGCGGCACTTGTAAATACTCCCTTGCGCAGCGCTTTTAAAAGCACGCTTTGATTTGCTTCTTCACCGCTATGAACAAAAAATGTGCCAATGATAGAAGCAATAACACCAAGAGTAGCCATAACCAAAGGCACGGTAATACCTCTTATGCCTAAGCCCGCAGCAGAGGCCAAAGCCATTGTGGCTACGATTGATCCCACGTAAGATTCATAAAGATCCGCACCCATCCCGGCAACATCACCAACGTTGTCACCGACATTATCAGCAATAACAGCAGGATTGCGCGGATCATCCTCAGGAATACCTGCTTCCACCTTACCCACCAGATCAGCCCCGACATCAGCACCTTTTGTAAATATACCACCGCCTACTCTTGCGAATAATGCCATAAAGCTTGCGCCCATACCAAAAGTAAGCATTGTGGAAGTAATCGCTCCGATCTTATCCAAGCCATGCGGCAGTGCATGAGAAGCATAATACCAGTTCAATATAGAATACCAAATACTTAAATCCAACAATCCTAATCCTACAACAACAAGCCCCATAACCGCGCCGCTTGAAAATGCGACGCGCAGCCCGCTATTTAAACTTTTCATTGATGCCTGAGCAGTTCGCGAGCTGGAACGGGTGGCGATCATCATTCCTATAAATCCTGATAACCCTGAGAAAAAACCTCCGCTTAAGAAAGCAAACGGAACAAAAATTGTAAGATATTTTTTCCATACAAGATAGGAGAGCACTATAAAAACAACGGCGAAGAACATTCCTACTACTGTATATTGCCTTTTTAGATAAGCTGCCGCGCCTTCTTTTACCGCGTTCGCGATTTCACGCATTTTTTCATTGCCTTCATCCTGTTTCATAATGAAAACAGTCAAGATGCCGGCAAAAACAAGCGCTGCAGTCGAGCCCATAAAGGTAAACATCACTAACACAAAATCACTCATTACATCCTCCCATTCCTACTAAAAATACCCTTTTACTGAACCTATTTTGTGAAATTAGAATTAATTCTACTATAAAAAAATAAAAAATCAAGCAGTTTATTAACAAACATCCCGGGCTATTATTAAAAAAATATAAAATGAGAAAAATAATCGGGTTAGAATTGTTGTAGAGGAAAGACCAAAACCAAATAAGGTTATTTTTGCTTTTTCTTTTCAGAAACAAATATATCCATAATATCCTGGCCGCTAAAATCACTTTTTATTACTAAATGGCGCATGCCATTTTTATCTTTATTTATTGTCCCTGTACCAAAAACTTTTTCCGCGTCCTTCAATTTGTTCTTCCACTTTTTCCTGAAAGCCATCCAGTTATCATCCAGTTCCTGTATTAACTCGTACAGCTTTCTCTCGCTGAGATCTATTTTATTCGGATCGTCGGGGTATCTGTTTACCAGCTCGTTCATTTCGCTAAGATAAGAGTCAAATACATCCTCCTCCCAAACATCTTCCGAAACATCATTTTTTTTCAATCTGTTCTTCATTTATCTATCTCCGATTTACTCTCCTTATTATAAGTTTACTGATTTTCTTAATGATTGTCAAATAAAATATCGAATCAATAACAGACAATTTTACTGCTAAATACATAGGGGATATTACTTATTCAAAAGAGCAGCTATCAGCGATTTTGCAAAAAAATAAGCTTAAGAATTTTTTATCCCGCCTGCTTTCAAAACCCCGGCTTTCCCCACAGGCAAGCCGGGGATGCCCGCCAGTAAAACTGGCGAGGCCTTGCTGTTATACAGTGGCGGAAAAGTAAATCTGCGAGATTCCGCCCAGAAACCCCGGGCTTTCCCCGTGGAATGCAAAGCATTCCCGGGACTAAGTCCTCGAAATTTCTGCAAAATTTCAGAGGGAGCCCTGGTGAGCTTCATTTATAACTTGTTTATTTTTAGTGCATTACATAAAAGGTAAATACAAGCTAATATGCAAAAATAGGTGGAATAATTTCTGTAACACAATAAGAGTGAAGTGGTTAGATAAAAACAAGAATGCCCCATGATTACACCGATGAAAAATAGATTACAGCGATTGCTTAGGTCAGGCATAGAACGAATCTGTGTAATCTTGTTGTAATCCATGAAATCAGGTTCTTTCTACCACCCTAAACAAGAAAGAACCATAAATTTAACCTCTATATCCTGAAATCATCTGTTTAAATTCATAAGAATCAAGTAAGGATATAGCCTGATTTTTACACCAAAGAACATACGCGGCTAGTTTAACTCCCTCCGGTAGATTCGCATAAAGAGTAGCTGCATGCAAAAAATCTGTTCTTGTAGGCGTTGTCTTTTCTTCAGAATGATTGCACGCTACAATAATATTACTTGCCTTTACAGCAGGAGCTTCATTACAAATTTCTTTAGTATGAAATTTTAAAGAATTTTTGCTCCCAAACCTTACTTTTACATCAATACACTTATTTTTCTCATCCATAAAAAGCACAACAACTGATTCACGCTTTATATCATGAAGGCAAACCAGAAGATTCTTGCATATCTTCTGAATGTCAT
>JAKLQT010000195.1 GCA_022013205.1 Candidatus Omnitrophota bacterium
GAAATGGTCATGCCTGGAGACAATGTGGCCATGGATGTGGAGCTTATCGTTCCGATCGCGATGGAGAAGGAATTGAGATTTGCGATTCGCGAAGGCGGCCGCACGGTTGGCGCGGGCGTTATATCGGAAATTATTGAATAGGAAGAGGGAAAAAGAAGATGGCACAACAAAAAATAAGAATAAGATTAAAGGCTTACGATCATCGTGTGCTGGATCAGTCCGCAGAGGAGATTGTCAATACAGCCAAGCGAACCGGAGCAAAGATTTCCGGGCCTGTGCCTCTTCCAACCAGAAGGTCACTTTATACAGTGCTGCGCTCTCCTGTGATCGATAAAAAATCGCGGGAGCAGTTTCAGTTGAGAACACATAAACGTTTACTCGAAATTATTGAACCTACAGCTAAGACAATAGATGCCTTGAAAAGACTGGATCTTCCGGCTGGGGTGGACGTAGAGATCAAGTGAAAGGTTAAAAGGTAAAAGCTGAAAAACATTAATAAGGCTTAAAAAAGGGTAGATAGATGTTAGGAATCTTAGGACAAAAAGCAGGTATGAGCCAGATATTTAAAGAGGACGGGAAATGTATCCCGGTGACCTCTATAATTGCCGGGCCGTGTTATGTTGTGCAGGTAAAGGAAAAAGATAAAGAAGGTTATAGGGCAGTGCAGCTTGGCTACCTGGACAAAAAGGAAAAACGAACTACCAAGGCGTTGGCTGGACATTTTAAAAAGGCCAATGTAGCAGCGAAAAAGTTTGTGCGTGAAATACGCATTGATGGTGATGACCAGTTTGAGATCGGGCAGATAATAGCACTTGATATGTTTAAAGAAGGGGATTTCGTAGATGTTACCGGAATGTCCATAGGTAAAGGTTTTCAGGGCGGCATGAAACGTTATGGCTGGAGCGGAGGGCCGAGAACTCATGGCGGGATGAATCACAGAGGCCCGGGTTCTGTGGGTACTAATACTACTCCAGGGCGTATTTTGCGCGGGCATGGATTACCCGGACATATGGGTAATCGTAAAACAACTGTGCAGAATTTAGAGCTTATAAAGGTTGATAAAGAAAATAATATCCTGATGGTAAAAGGGGCAATACCCGGACATAAAGGATGTTATGTGGAAGTTAGAAAGGCAAAGAAGAAGTAAAATGTTTACACTCCCCATAAATAATTTAGCTGGAAAAGAAGTCGGAAAAGTCGACCTTGATGAAAAAATTTTTGACGGAAAGGTCAACAAGTCTCTGTTACACCAGGTAACCGTTATGTACATGGCAAACAAGCGGCAGGGCACAGCTAACACAAAAACCCGTGCTCATGTAAGCGGAGGCAATTCAAAGCCATGGCGCCAAAAAGGAACAGGTAAAGCGCGTGTTGGTTCATCGCGCAGCCCGCTTTGGAGAAAAGGCGGTATTGTTTTTGGCCCGCATCCGCGGGATTATTCATACCAGGTGCCGCAGAAAATGAAGAAAAAGGCCCTTATTTGCAGCTTGAATTCCAGGTTGAATGATAATCTTGTCCAGATACTTGAAGAGCTGAAAGTGGACTCAGGCAAGACTAAAGATTTTTCAAATATAATCCAGGCTCTAAGCCTAGATAAAAAGACAATTTTTGTCTGCGATAATCCGGCTGATAGCGTAGTACGCTCATCGAGAAACATTAAAAATGTCAATTTGAAGGGGCCCCAGACGATTAACGCGCTTGATGTTTTATTGCATAAGAATATTATAATTACAAAGAAGGCACTTGGCGAGCTGACAGCTCGTTTGCAAAAGGGAGAATAACGGGCTTGCAGAATCCATTTAGAATAATTAAATATGTATTGCGCACAGAAAAAGGCACTGAACTTGAAACAAAGAATAAATTTATTTTTTGTGTAGATAAAAAAGCAAATAAAATTCAGATAAAAGATGCTATTGAGTTTATTTATCGTGTAAAAGTGCAAAATATAAATAGCGCTATAATGCCGGGTAAGAAAAGAAGAGTGCGTTATAAAACCGGAAAAACTCCCCAGTGGAAAAAAGCGGTAGTTACATTGCAAAAAGGGCAAAAGATCAATTTAGCTTAAAAATAAGATCTCTCGCCTTAAAAGGCTCGAGATTAACTCACCCCCCAAACATTGGGGTTTATTAAGGAGAATAAATAGTGGGTATTAAACGTTATAAACCAACAACCCCATCTCTACGCTGGCGCACAGGGTCTGATTTTTCAGAGATTACCAGGAGCAAGCCGGAAAAGTCGTTAACTGTTGCTTTAAAAAAGAGTGGCGGAAGAAATGCGCAGGGCAGAATAACCTGCCGCCATCGCGGTGGCGGGCATAAAAGGCGCTATCGTATTATTGATTTTAAGCGTGATAAGCATGATATCGCCGCAGCCGTTTTATCTATTGAATATGATCCGAACCGCTCTTGCCGTATCGCTCTTGTACAGTACAGTGACGGAGAAAAAAGATATATTATTGCCCCGCTTGATATCAGGGTTAATGATGAGATAATGTCAGGGGAGAATGTGGAAATAAAACCCGGCAACGCTTTACCGATCCGCAATCTGCCGCTTGGTATATTCATTCATAATGTTGAACTTATTCCGGGCCGCGGAGGGATTTTGGCAAGAAGCGCAGGCACTGCCGCGCAGCTTATGGCAAAAGAAGGAAAGTTCGCGCATATTAAGATGCCTTCCGGAGAAATAAGGCTGGTACCTATCGCGTGTTATGCGGTTATAGGACAGGTTGGTAATCCCGATCATGAGGCGATTTCACTGGGTAAAGCCGGCAGATCACGCTGGCTGGGAATAAGGCCGCGGGTTCGCGGTGTGGCAATGAATCCGGTTGACCATCCTCATGGCGGTGGAGAAGGTAAGGCTGGACAGGGAAATCCGCATCCTGTGTCTGCCTGGGGTAAGCCGACAAAGGGTTATAGGACAAGGAAGGGCAAGAAAGCCTCGAATAAATTTATTGTAAAACGCCGCCCAAGTAAGCGTCGTTCAAAATAATCAAATTAGTACAGGAGTAAAATTTTATGGCGCGTTCAATAAAAAAGGGTCCATACATTGATCCGAAGTTACTGAAAAAAGTAGAGAAGATGTCTAAAAGCTATGATCGAAAGCCCATAAAGACCTGGTCCAGGCGTTCGACGATCACGCCGGAATTTGTCGGGTACACTTTTTCGGTTCATAACGGCAAGTCTTTTTTACCTGTGTTTGTGACGGAAAACATGGTTGGACATAAACTTGGTGAATTTTCTCCGACAAGAATTTTCCGTAAGCATAGCGGTGTAAAGGCAAAGCAGGCAGAACAAAAGAAATAATAAACAGATTGGCGCCTAAAACAGCAAATGAGCGCAGATTATTTATAAGAGGAGAAATATGCTAGCAAAGGCAAAAGCACAACATATTAGAATCTCAGCGCAAAAAGTAAGATTAGTGTTGGATTTAATCAGAAGCAAACCGGCGAATAAGGCCTTATCTATCTTAGGCAATACCCGCAAAAGAGCCGCGTTGGTTGTTTCCAAATTGCTGCGTTCCGCGATTGCTAATGCCAGGAATAAAGGCATAGAAGAAGATGGTTTGTTTATTTCTAAGATCTGTGCTGATGAAGGGGTGACCTGGAAGCGGTTTCGGGCAAATGCGTTCGGACGCGGCTCAAGAATTTTAAAGCGTACCAGCCATATTACTATTGAGCTTGATAAAAATGCGGCCGCGCCTAAAGCTGTACAGCCGGCTGCAAAAAAAGCTGTAAAAAAAACAGAAGAGCCGGTAAAAGTGAAAAAAGAAATCAAACCGGCTGTAAAGAAGACGATAAAAAAAGCGTAAGACAGCAAATAAATTTGTTGTATATTAGGAGGAAAAGTGGGACAAAAAGTACACCCGTTGAGTTTTAGGTTAGGATACATTAAGGATTGGGGATCTCGCTGGTATGCCAAAAAAAAAGAGTTTCCAAAGTACTTGATGGAAGATTTAAAGATCAGAAAGTTTATTAAGAAAAATTTTTCTCAAGCGAATGTATCCAAAGTAGACATAGAGCGCGCAACTAAAAGAGTGAGGGTAATTGTTTTCTCCGGCCGGCCGGGAGTAATTATCGGCAGGCGCGGCGCGGACATTGATCGCCTTCGTGATGAACTGCAGGGGATAACGGATAAGGAAGTTTTCGTAGATATAAAGGAAGTTCAGAACCCGAATATTGACGCGCAGCTGGTTGCGGAAAATGTTGCTTTTCAGCTTGAAAAGCGCGTGGCCTTTAGAAGGGCGATGAAAAAGGCTATTTCGCAGTCTATGAGCTCAGGGGCAGGCGGAATAAAAATAATGTGTTCCGGTAGATTAGGCGGTGCTGAAATTGCCCGCACGGAAAAATATAAAGAAGGAAAGGTCCCGCTGCATACCTTAAGAGCGAATATTGATTACGGTTTCGCGGAAGCGTTAACAACATACGGAGTTATTGGCGTAAAATGCTGGATTTATACAGGTGATGTTATTCTAGATAAAAAAACGCAGGATGAAGGTAAGTCCGCGGATGAAGGAGACAAGCAGTAATGGTTTTAATGCCAAAACGAGTAAAATTTCGCAAAACGCACCGTGGCCGCAGAAAGGGCATCTCTATCGGCGGATCCAAGGTTAGCTTTGGTGAATTTGGATTACAAGCATTAGAGGCCGCGTGGGTGAAGAATACACAACTGGAAGCTTCGCGTGTGGCATTAACAAGATCCGTGCGCAGAGGCGGAAAGATCTGGATTCGTATTTTTCCGGATAAGCCTGTGACGAAAAAGCCGGCGGAAACAAGAATGGGAAAAGGAAAAGGTATGCCGGAATACTGGGTATCTGTAGTTAAGCCCGGGCGAATAATTTTTGAAATTGAAGGTATTCCGATCGACGTGGCCAAAGCAGCGATGCGCCTGGCGGCGTTAAAGCTGCCGATGAAAACTAAATTTGTAAGCAGAGTAAGGATATAAGCAGGAAGTAAAAAGTTAAAAGTAACAATTAAAAACAAGAAGAAAAAAACAAAACTATGGCAATAAAATCTAAAGAATATAAAGATTATCAAAAACCTGAACTGGATGAAAAGCTTAAACAGCTTGAGGAAGAATTATTTAATTTGAAGTTCCAGGCAAAAACATCGAAGCTGGATAAACCGCATAAGATCAAGCTTGTGCGCCGGGATATCGCGCGCGTCAAGACATTTTTAAGGCAGCTTCAGGCTAAAGAGCAAAGCGAATAATTAAAAAGCGAGAGGAATTAAGCCATGAGCAGGACAATAGGAGCGCGAAAACAGAGAGTAGGGCTTGTTGTCGGAGATAAAA
>JAKLQT010000196.1 GCA_022013205.1 Candidatus Omnitrophota bacterium
ATAAACTATTGTGCGAATTTACATCGAGCGAGGCAAAGCCGGCGAGATGTATAAATTTGCGAAAATTCATATTAGTTTTAGTTATAGATGCGAATTTACATCGAACACAGCCAAAGCTGTGGAGATGCCTTATTTAAAGCACTCAACTTACGGTAGTGTCAAAAGCTTCATTTGTTTATGTTTTTAGAGGAGAGGAATAAGTTATGATTAGCTTCTTTAAATTTTTCATGGCGCTGTTATTGATCGCGATCGCTGTATTTATGATGATCTGTACTGAATACGGTTTTGAATGCCCTTTGCCCAACAGCGGCTACTTTAAGATAAAGTGGGATCCCCAAAAGAAAAAATTTGACCTTTTTCACTGGCAGCCCAGGAAAAACATAAAACCCCTGCCAAAAAAGTTGATCATGCTGGAGGGAGAAAAGAAAGAGCCCCGGGTAAAAAAGCAATTTTAAGAGCGCGGCTCCTATTTGCAAACTTTTGTTATTATTCCCCCGCCCAGAACAGTATTCCTTTTATAAAATACAGCACCCTGCCCCGGTGTAATCGCCTTTTGTGCCTGCATAAATTTTACACGAAAGCGGCCATTTGGCAAGGCAGTGACCAGTGCCCTGGAAGCAGTATGATGATAGCGGATTTTTACAGCCGCGTTAAAACTGCTCTTTTTATATCCGGGATGAGTAAAAAAAACATCTTTTATTTCAAAAGCTCTTGCGTATAATTCGTTTTCTTCCGCGACTATAACCGTATTCTCTTTTTCATTAAAGCCGAAAACAAAAAGAGGTACTTTATAAGCTATGCCAAGCCCTTTTCTCTGCCCGACAGTATAAAATATCCTGCCCTTATGTTTACCCATTACCTGGCCGTTTAACCTTACTATATTGCCCGGCTCAGGCTTAAAACCTTTTACCTTACTACGGATAAAATCGATATAACTCTGGTTCTTTATAAAACAAATATCCTGACTTTCATCACTTTCATCTATCGGCAGTTTCAATTGCTTTGCTTTTTTTCTTATTTGATCTTTTGTCATATTTCCAAGAGGAAGCAGTATGCGCGCCAGCTGTTTTTGGTTAAGCATATACAGCACATAAGACTGCTCCTTCTTAATATCACCCCCACGCTGCAATTTATACATATTATTTTTTTTCTCATATATAACCTTCGCGTAATGCCCGGTAGCAAAATAACCGCCTCGCGGCAAAAATTTGCTCATAAGCAAGCCAAACTTAATAAACCTGTTGCAGAGCAGGCACGGATTTGGCGTGCGTCCGGTGATGTATTCACAGCAGAAATTATTTATCACCTTATTTTCAAATTGCCCGCTTATATCGATTACACGGTGAGGAATCCGGAGGATGTCCGCTACTTTTTCGGCTCTTTGAACATGGCCGGATCCCGGATATAAAGACATGGTCAGGCCCCGCGTATCATAGCCTTTTTTCTTCAAGATGTACGCGCATAAAGAGGAATCAACTCCCCCGCTCATAGCTACTGTCACTTGTTTTTTTTTCATCCGCTTTTACCCGGGGAATTTAAGCTCTTTTTTGTAGGCTTTCTTAAACTCTTTGTCTCTTTTAAAAGAAAAATGCTTTACCTCCTGTGATAACTCTATTATTTTTTTAAATTGACATTTCCAGAGCAATGCCAGTTTAGCGCCTTCAAGTGAGGCATTGCTTTGAAAACTGATTTTATTTTTTAACTGTTTTTCAATAAGGCCGATTCTCACGGCATTATCCGCGTTTAGATAATTCCCTAAATTACCGGTCAGGAATACCTTATTGATACACGCGTTTCCTGTTTTTTTTGTTTTCATAAGAATCTGTATACCCGCGGATACAGCCGCTTTACTCCTGAGGATCTTGTCCAGATCCAATTGGGTTAATTCGATCACCCTTTTTTTATCTTCATAAACAACAAAGGAACTTTTTTTCATTCTGCCGCGGCGTGTAATAAATTTCTCTTTTAATAATTCGCTTACAATGTCAATAATTCCGCTCCCCGATATACCGCGCGGCCTGATATGTCCTTTGGTCAAAATCTTGATCTTACCCTTAACTATCCTGAACCACTCAATTGCCCCTGCACGAGACACCATACCGCATTTAAGCATATGGCCTTCAAAAACAGAACCTGTCTGGATAATGGCAGCAACTGTTTCTTTTTTCGTGCCGAGTATGATCTTCGCGTCCATACCCAGATCAATACACAAGCTTTTTTTATTTCCCCTATGCAGCCCTAAGCTCAATATCGTAGCCAGGGTATCACTGCCGATCTTATCATCAACTTCCGGCAGAAACCTGACATTGGCAGCCTTATTAATATTCAAGCCCAGCTTGCCTGCTTTCATCCTATGCAGCCTGATATAATGGCCTTTCTCCCCGATATTTTGCAGATTTTCAAGCGGTAAGGAAAAGAGGATATGATGCATTAGGGGCGCGCCGACCAATATTGCCGAGAATATTCTATTTGAATTCACGCCTGATTTACTGATACACTCCCCTAATGCGTCATTTATCACTTCTATTAATTTTCTATTGAGCAATTCATAGTTTTCTTCACTTTGGGCGGCAAACTTCAACCTGTCTTCCAGATCCATTCCAAATTCAGCCTGTTCATTTTTTCTTGTCGCGCTGGCAAGTTCCTGAAAACTCTCCAAATTACACAAACTCAACCCCACGGATGTAGTACCCACATCGACAGCGATTCCGAAAATATGCTCTTTTTTGTTCTTTTCAATCTGGATTATTTCATCGTGGTCTAAAATCAAGGACAGGCCGGATTGAAAAGGAATTCTGCTTATAATCTGGTTTATTTTTCGCGGTGGAGCGCAAGTGCTATATTTTTTCATACAACAGCAATAGCTTTTGTTGGACAGGCCTTAACACATTTCTCACAGTTTATACATTTGGCATGATCAATCACAGCCAGGTTGTTATCCATTTTTATTACTTTTACCGGACATATCTTAACGCATTTCATGCAGCCTATACAGCCGATTTTACAGACTTTCATAACCTGCGGCCCCATATCATGGGAGCGGCATTTTATATATACCTTCTTTTTTCTATCCAGCATATAAATTATATCTCTTGGGCAAGCCTCAACACATTTGCGGCATCCTACACAGAGTTCCGGCTTGACCACAGGAATATCATCCTCTCCCATTACAATAGCACCGAAAGCGCAGGCCTCAACACATGTTCCAAGCCCCAGGCAGGCAAACAGGCATTGTTTATGGCCTGCCAGACTCTTATGCGCAACGCGGCAATCAGGAAATCCCCGATATTCAAATTTATCTTTAGCGCCTTTGCCTCCGCCGCAAGCCACCACCGCCACAGGCGCTTTATTCTCCTTAAGATGTTCAGCCGATAACCCCAGAATTTCAGCTATTTTCCCCTTATTTTCCGCATTGCATACGGTACAGCTGTTAATATCCGCTTTTTTTGCAACCAGGGCTTCCGCCAAACTCGCGCAACCGGCCAGGCCGCAGGCACCGCAATTAACTCCCGGCAGACAGTCACTTACCCTAGCAACCTGGGAATCAACTTCAACATGAAATTTTTTTGAAACCCAGGCTAACAGCAAACCAAACGCGAAACTTAAGCCGGACAAACTAACAACCGCCAGAATAATCCCTTTCATTTTGCCTCTCCAAACCTCTTTGGCTTAACAAATCTATCGATCAAAGAGGTTGATGTATTCATAAGTAAAATCGAATATGAAACTCCTTCAGGATATCCTCCCCATAACCGTATTACAGTTGTAATTATCCCGCAGCCAATTCCAAAGATGAGCTGTCCTTTTCTTGTAATCGGCCCTGTTACATAATCAGTCGCCATGTAAAAAGCCCCCAGGATCAAACCGCCTGATAAAACAGGTACTATTATATCTCCAGAGAATAATGTTTTACCGCCAAATGCCCAGGTAAGCAATGCCACAGTCGCGATAAATCCAACCGGGGTATGCCAGGAAATATATTTTTTATAAAGAAGAAACAAAGCCGCGATCAGCAATGCCAGGATACAAGCCTCCCCGATACAGCCGCCCCTGATACCAAACAAAAGATCACGTGTTGAATAATTAATTATATCAGTGCTTAAAAAGACATTAGTCCCCGCGAATTGATCTTTAAACACCGCCAGCGGTGTAGCCGCGCTAACCGCGTCAATACCTGAGGGCACCTGCCATTTGGTCATAAGCACCGGAAAGCTGGCCATGAGAAACACCCTGCCGATCAAAGCCGGATTAAAAATATTAAAGCCAAGCCCTCCAAAAACCAGCTTGCCAAATGCTATCGCCACAAAAGAACCGATACATACCATCCACAACGGCGCCTCAGGAGGCAGATTATAAGCAAGCAGCAGCCCGGTCAAAACCGCACTGCCGTCAGACAAGGCAGTCCCTTTCTTCGCGATAAAGCAATATGCCCATTCAGTTATTGCGGCACTTGCAATCGCCGTAAGAATAACCCACAACGCGTGAATGCCGAAAACATTAACGCTTACCAGTCCTGATGGAAGCAGACATAAAGTAACCGTCCACATGATTTTTGAGGTTGTCTCAGGAGTCAGCACATGAGGAGAACTGGTAACCTTAAAAATACTGGAATTTTTTATTGTCATGTTATAACCGCCTTTATCAGCCTGATGCTTTCTAAAATACGCCTTCTGGCAGGGCAAATATAGGTGCACGCGCCGCATTCTATGCAATCACGCGGATTATATTGCGAAGCCGCATCAAGCCTTTTAGACTCCGCACACATACTCAAAGCAAACGGAAGCATACCCACAGGACATATATCCACGCACTTTGCGCAGCGTATACACGGCCCTTCTTTATAATCAGGAGCTTCATTCTCACTCAGAAGTAAAACCCCTGATGTTCCTTTGATCACAGGCATATCCATACTAAACTGGGCTAATCCCATCATCGGCCCGCCCATGATCACTTTCGCCGCAGGAGTACTGGTGCCCTGACAAAAATCAATAAGCTCAGAAAATTTAGTACCGATTCTTACCTTAAGGTTAGCCGGGCTTTTCAAGCTTTTACCGGTAACTGTTACAACCCGCTCATAAAGCGGCTTACCCAGATAAACAGCTTCATAAACAGCCAGGGCTGTCGCCACATTGCTCACAACAGCGCCTACTTCAAAAGGAAGCTTTCCCGCAGGGACTTCCCGTCTGAGAATAGCCTTAATCAGCTGCTTTTCAGCTCCCTGAGGATACTTGGTTTTAAGCGGCTGGACCTTTATCGAATAGCTTTTAGCTACTATCTTGTTACGCAGCATACTTATAGCTTCAGGTTTATCATCTTCAACACCCACAACAACATTTTTAACCCTTAAAATCTTCTGGAGCAAAAGTATGCCTTTTAAAATTTCATTAGGGCTTTCCATCATAATTCTATAATCGCACGTAAGATAAGGCTCACATTCTGCCGCGTTAATCAAAAGTGTATTGATCTCTTTAGGAGGGGCCAATTTAACATGTGCGGGAAACGCGGCACCGCCAAGCCCCACAATCCCGGCTTCTTTGATGATCTTTAACAACTCATCCTTATTAAGCAAATCAACACTTTTCCTTTGCTTAATTGCCGCGTCAAGCTCATCTTTCTGGTCCGATGTTATGATTACAGCCAAAGAAGTGCCTAAAACCGGATGATTATAACCAGTGACTGCTTTTACCTCACCTGAAACGCTTGAATGCACAGCACTTGAAATCAGCTTATCACTCGCGCCGATCTTTGTGCCGACTTTGACCTTATCGCCTTTTTTGACAAGTGCCTCACATACAGCCCCTGTGTGCTGGCTCAAAGGAATAATAACCTCAGCAGGCGCGGCCATGGTAACAACCGGCAAATCCTGTGTTAAATGCTTGTATCCCGATATATGCTTTCCGCCAGAAAAACTAACAATCATATTTATCCGCCTATTATAATTGCCGGGGGCAATATCAGCATTGCCCCTGAATTTGCGATTCATTTATTTTAAAATATAAACTTATGTTATCACAAACCTTAAATATTGGAAACAAATTTTATTGACACTCCATTTTTTTTATGTTATATTTTAGAAATAAAGGAGTTATCGCTTTATATGAAAAATAATTTAGGACAAGACGCGTTTTAGACTAGATTGTTTAAACGCTTAAAGACTGCTTAGAGTATCTTTTAAGGAAGGGGCTTGAATTTCATGGAAACTAAAGAGATAATTTTAGATGATACCTGCATAGATATACTTAAAGAAGTAGGGCATATCTGCACTGGAAATGCTACGATAGCTTTATCACAGGTACTCAACCAAAGAATAGAATTGACGATTCCTGATTTAAAACTAATCGATTCAAACCAGGTATTAGTCGAATTAAAAGGCGCGGAGGAAGTACTTGTTGGTGTAAGCATTCAGCTTTTAGGGCATCTGTCCGGAAATATCGTTCTTATGTTCCCTGAAAAAAGCGCGTACAGCTTGATTGACGCTGTTTCCCAATACCGTACTGAATTAGGCAATGCGACAGAATACGGTGTTTCTGCCCTTAAAGAAATCGGTAATATCGTAATCTCCGCTTATCTGGCGACTCTTTCAACCTTCACGCGGCAAGTCATATTACACTCAACACCGAATTTAATATGCGGTACTCTTACGACAGTCTTTAATGTTGCCTTCAGTAATATGGTAGAGCAGGCAAAAAAAATAATCCTAATCGAAACATTTTTCTCGATTAAAGAGAAAAATATCAATGGAAGTTTCTTTTTGATTTTTCAGCCTGAGGCAGTAAAACAGTTGCTGGAGAAAGCAAAAGATATTCAAAAAGGCATATCAGGTTAATTTCAAGTGATAGTTTAAAGCTCAAGTTTCATTTTGGCTTTTTGATCTTAAGCGCTTTAAAATTAATCCCTGAGCCGACTGTGGGGATATTCTCTACAGGCTCACCCAGTATAAATTGTCCTTCTTTAATTCTGGATTTTAAGATCTCACATATTTGAAGCGCTTTATAATAACTGGACAACGATGCTGTAGGGACATCCTTGCCGTGGATTTTAACAGAACCGGATTTTAATTCCTTATAATTAGTTTGCCCTAAAGACTGCGCTTTGCCCTCCGGATAATCTTTGCTGAAATCAACTATCTGGGGAAAAATCTCCTCATCCGTAACAGAAACAAACTTTACCGCTTCCTCATCAACCATCGGGATCGGAACTCCTATCCCAACTGCAAGGCTTACGCCATATCCCTGGATGGAAGCTCCGCGCAGCCACTCGTAAGACATTGTTTTCAGATCACCGGTTACAGCAATAGTACCCGCTGGAGTTACAGGAACGCCTCCCTTCGTCCTTTTGACATCTGTTGTATGCTGTGTACCTCTGGAATAAATATACCCTGTCCCCCCGCCAAGAAATATTCTAGTACCAATCCCTATAGTTCTAAAATACGGATCATTTAACAGCGGAGATAACTGTCCGGCACTGCAATAGTTCGCGTTGCCAAGCTGCGGCCTTAATACCCCCATATATGTGTAGAGGCACTTATCGGAAATATTCACAGCAACATTATAATTCTGGTACGCGTTACGCGGATTAGTAAGCATAGCCTCGTTCATGTCCTTAAGGCTGATAAGAGTGCGTAATTCCTTTCTTGGATAGCAGTCAGTTCCATAACCAACCGCTCTTAAGTCAACTTCCTTGCCCGCGACCAGGCCCTCAATTACATGGGCTCCCCCGTATTTAAATTCCCCTGGCCCATACTCATTAGCATGATCTTTAATAGACAGTTCTGTTGCCCCTATAATCAAATCAACCGCGGCAAGTCCGCAATAGCAGGCTACATCATTTATCCAGGCATTTTGTATCTTGATTTTCGGTTTGGGATGTCCGATATTAAATACCGCCATTGATGAGCACATAGGCCCAAAGGTGCCTGTTGTAACAACATCGACGTATTCTGCTGAACCCTTTACGCCTTTCTCGGCAACAATATCAAGCATTTCCTCTTTCGTTACAACAACTGCCTGGCCTTTCTTGATTTTTTCATTGATTTGAGCGATTGTTTTTGCCATGGGAATCCTCCATCATGCTGATTGAATAAATTTTATTTCAAAGATTTTTTATTAAGTTTTTTTAAAATTATTTCTGCCGCCCTTTTTCCTGAGAATAACATTCCTCCGAAAATAGCACCCATACGCGGCATACCCAGCACAGCATTTACTGCCATTCCAGATAAAACAAGGCCTGGGAAAATTTCCTTAGTCAGACGGACAAAATCAGCTTCACCTTTTTGCGCCCACATTGATTTCTCCCCGATCACCTTTCCGGTTTTAGTTTTAAGGCGCACATCGGGATTTTTTTGAACAAATACCCTGGTAACAAAAGCCTCATGCCCGGTAGCATCAACCACAAATTTTGACATTATCGCCAGGGGATCAACGTGCAATCCAGCCATCAGTACAGATGACCAATTTATCACTGCCCCGCTTACTCTATCATCCTCCCTGATCACAACATCCTCGACCGATACAGCCGGATAAATACGCAGGCCCGCGTCAATAGCGGCTACTGCCATTTTAGAAATAGCTTCAACAGAATCAGCCGTATAGTATTTTTTATCATAAGGCACAAGTCTCACCTTAATTTCCTCTAATATGCCGGCTGCTTCCTTCTGAATAACAATCCTGGGGAAAAGCATTCCCCCTCCGGGCATGCCGCCTCCATAACTAAGTTTTCTCTCAAAGAGAACAACCCTTTTGCCTGCCTGAGCAAGATATCTGGCACAGGTAAGCCCGGTTGGCCCGCCGCCTGCGATAATCACATCCACCTCTATATTATTAAGTAATTCTTCTGTAGCTGTTTTTATAATCGCGCGGGTAATATCCGCTTCACATATCATAAATTCTCCTTTTCATGTTTTTATCCAATTTCTCATAAAACTTTTAACCCTGCCATACCTTAGCAAATTCTCGGCATTTGCTCCTGAA
>JAKLQT010000197.1 GCA_022013205.1 Candidatus Omnitrophota bacterium
AGCGTTTGGAGCCTTTTTCAAAATAAAAACATCGTCGTATCAATGAGTTAGAAGGTTGGATAGATCAAAAAAACTTGATTTTTCATTCGAATAGCGGAAGATGGGTTAATTTGCTGCTGTGACAAGGATGTCAAACAGTAGTAAATTCCCTCGCAGACAGACAGGATGTCCGTCGAGAATGAGCCAAAATAGATTTTTCCAACTGCGTTTCGCATTACGTTAACAGTCTTAAATCAGTAAAAATTTCCCCCGTAACTCACCGGTTACCTTTTTCAGCCTTTTGGCTTTTCAAAATCGAAAGAACAGCTTTTTATGCGGGGATTGTAGAGCGTTTTTAAGCGATTTATCGTCGGGAATGCGGTTTTCTAAAGTAGGCTATGCACTGCCTTTTCGGATCACAAAGAGAAAAGTATATATCAAAGACGAGAACTTTATCACTAAGTGGCCAAAATTAAACCCACTTCAAGTTTAAACAAGTTCGACCTTTAATTTTTTATCTAATGCCCCTGCAAGTTTAATCAATGTTTGTAGAGAATAACTTTTGTTATGAATATCTTCTAACCGGGATATTGTTTGTTGAGTAGTGTGCAATCGTTCAGCTAATTCCAGCTGAGTCAATTTCTTCTTTTGTCTAATCTTGGCTACCTGAATGGCCAAAGGAGCAAAAACTTCTTCTTCATCAAAGGCCTTGCGGAATTCAGGATTTTTAAAATCCTCTTTTAATCTGCTTCTTACGCGAACCATTTTGAATTTACTCCAGGCAGCCTAAAACAGTTACTTTTTCTTAAATTCAAAAACGTTCGCTGCAGCGCCTTCAAGTAGTAAAAAAAAACCCACCCGCAGCACAAGTTTTCCAGAGCGATAACTGGTCAAAATCCGGATCCGAAATTTATTTCTATTTGGTTGGTAGGAATAAATGAAAATAAGGTTTATGTGCTGTTTAAATTTTAAAAACCTATTGCTTTCCTAAGATTCTCTTGCACCTTCCGAAAATCTTGTAGGGAAAGAGCCCCTAACTTATGGAGTATCATACTATTTTTTATTGTTCGGATAATTCCTGTAACCAAAGATGGATATAGGAGCCCCGCTTCTTTCCACTCATCTATTTTGGTATCACCGAAAAGCACTCTTTTTATATTGTGTGTGATAGCCACAGCGATCACCTCTTGACGATTCTTATGATAATTATCGTTGCTTATTATTAAGGCAGGCCTCTTCTTGGATATCTTTCCTTCAGAAAAGCCAAAATTAACCAGGACTATATCTCCCCGCTTATATTTTATCATAAGCGGCGTCCTTTTCATTATCCCATAATTTCTTTAAGGTGGGATCTTGATCCAGATGAATAGTCAGCGCTGACAATTCTCTTACTTCAGTTTCCTGACATAAACGCTCCCGCACACTTTTAACGACATACTCTCGGATTGTTTCGCCGCGAAGCGCCGCATGAACTTTTATTTGTCTATGTTCCTCAGGAAGCACATCAATACTTAATCTCTCTCGTGTTATAGCTGTTTTTGTCATGTTTTTCACCTCCTGATATAAGCATACACTATTTCATTAAATGTGTCAAGACACAAATGTTGGTTTTTTAAAAAGCTTTTCATCGCAAGGTTCACTTCAAACGTCGCAAAAGCACAACTCCCCTTTTAATTTCTCCGTCGATAACTCTTTAAATATTACTGCCCAATGTCGCAAAACTACTACTTTTGCGACGTTGAAAGAGGTAACCACAGCTTGTATTTATAACTTATCTTTCCGTACAGTTAAATACCAAATATCTTAGGAATTATTCCACGCTTAATTTGAATACTATCAATGTGCGAGCCAGTTTTTCCGAGAAGGTCGGTTAGAGACTGCTCGAATTCGCTTGAAATGTCTGAGGAGCCACTGCAAGCATGAGCAATTTCGTGAAGCAAGGTACCTGCGAATAATTCAAGATTTTTAAGTTGTGTCCGCTTTATAATAATGTTTGGCGGATCCCACAATCCTACCGCTTCAACAAAAGTATATGTTTCCATTCTCATTGTCTCAGAAATTTTAATTTCCTTAATGTTCCTTGGCAAGCCGCCTATAAGTGAACCAATTTTGGGGATAGTGTCATACACAGCACGCTCAGATGCCGTCAATTCATTTGGATTGATAAACGTGAATTCAAAACTGTTGTTCAAATCCTGTTGGAATTGTGACAAATCTTGGATTGGATTCCCAGAGAAATCAGTTTGACCAGAAATTTTATCTCTTACATTGTCAGGAATGGTAACAATTTGATACCCTGCGCTTTTTGCTTCATCTACATATCTATTTGCCAACATTGACTCAGACGGGGTCATAAATACAACTTTGGAACTGGAATTCATTATTTTGCTTGCATGCACAGAAACATCCGTCCATTTAAGTTCATCATGCAACAAGCCTGTTTCAAAGTGCCGTAAATCATTAACGAGAGCTTGTGCAACATGCTCGCCTTTGCAAGAAAGAAGAATTGTTTTGATTCTATCGGAATACGCTGTCCTTCCGACATTTGTCCTTTCACGATTGAGAGCTTTTTTTATTGCTGCCGTCAGCGAAGTAATATTGTAAGAGAACAAAAAATTCTCCTCTTCAGCAACTCTTACGCCATTGATATAAATTCGGGAAAAGGAACTGTTTTTCGATAACACGTCACCGAATTGCGTATTTTCAAGAACCGTTTCACCCGAAAAATTGAGAAAAAGCATCTTAGCTTTTTCAATGTCGGTAACAGAACAACCTTGTAAAATAAAATCTGTCCCAACGAAGCTGTAATTTGTCGGCTCAGAAATACACGCATGAAGCGTTAAAATGTCTTCAAAATCATGTTTTTGGGATTTATTGAGGGAAATGGTACCAAACTTAGATTTGATATGAACCTTAACTGCTCGACGATCAAAAGTCGCAAGAGCATCCTTCAACCCAACACCAAACTTACCAATAAGATTTGGATGGCGAAGCTTCTCCTCATTCTCTTTCTGCGTAAGATGTTCGTACTTCAATCCCCGCCCGAAATCTCTGACGTGCCAACTGTTTTGCTCATCCTGAAAAATTTCGATGTTTTTAGTCTGCGTAAGGAGTTGCTCATCAAGTGCGTTAGCAATAACTTCTCTGATTGCATGATAAATTTCCCAGTCTTCCAATACTTCTTCAATGTTTAGATCAAATTTCTTCATTCATTTTCCTTTTTAAAATAATTGATTTCGTCACAAGCTAATTCCTCTTTAAACGTCGCAAAACTATCACTTTTGCAACATATTAAAGCTCAGCAGCATATTAACGTCCGCTACTTTGGTCAAAGTTATTTTTGTTTTTCTAAGCATTCGTTTAGAAATCTTAGGTGATCGTAATATTCAATTTTTTTAATGTGCCTTTCTACCATATTATTTAGTCGGACATCGGAAGGATTAAATAAAACTAAATTAAAATTGCCTTCCCTTTGAACACTGTCAAATTTTATTCCATCAAAGCCATTATTTTTGAACAATTCTGCAACGTATTGCATAGGAATATATCCTTTTGGATCTTGGGGTTTAACAGGCATAGAAAAATACATTTTTATCCCGAACCATAGATTGTCAAACGAATCTTTATTTTTAGAAAAAACCGCTTCAGGCAAAGACGGTGCTCCTTGCCTAATATCAACGATTTTGATCTTCCTACTTAAAACAAATGATGCTGCAGTTATTTTATCACCAATATAGGGCCTTATTTCTGCTATAGCCGTTTCTATATTTTCTGCCAAATATAAATAAGAAATTCCTGTAGGATTTGCACGCCCATCTTTAGTGTCTTCTTCCTGGCATGCTGACATTTCTTCTGCGGTATAGCTATCGCTATCGATTGCCCCATCTTCAGTAACCCTTGGGATTTTAGATGTTCTAGCTCTCCAAAACATAGAGCCTTGTTCTAAAAATGCTTCTCGGTCTTCTGCTAATTTTAAAATTTCTTCGGTTAATTTTTTATACTCATCGTTTAGAATATAGCGATTTTCGTTAGATAGATATTTACAAAAATTTTCCCAGTCTCGGTAATTATACACTAATTCTTGATCTTGTTTTTTCTTTTGCTCATCACACATATTTTGTTCCTTTTTTTAGATGTCCCCTGTTTTAGTATTCGTTATAATTTACGCTGCAAACAATCCAATTTTTAAACATAATTGTCATATAATAAGCTCTCCCAAACATATTAGTTTGTCGATATGTCCACGTGTCCCACGTAACTCCCAATGAATGACTTGTTGAAGAGTTATTAGGGTTTCCATATTTATCTAATATTTGTTGTTGGGTCATTCCTTGCAAATTATCTCTGTTTTGCATTGATTTCCCTTGATTTTCCATTTGTTTCATTGTCGCACAACCCAACAGGCTAATTGCTAATAATAAAATCAGAAATTTCTTCATGCCCCCTCCTGTCTATTTTTGTGTTCTACCATAATAATTAATATCAGAACTTATTTTTTGTTCTGGAATTTCCTTTCGTCCATCTTAAAATCTCTTTCTACAAATACTCTTTTATTAATCTATCTAATTCGCTCCTATCAACCAGGGTAATCTTATTAGATTTTGCAAGGTCAACAGCAGCGGGGGTGAATTCATTATTTGTTACCACCATTCCTCTTTGAGCTTTATAATAGTTTATAGACGCAACTACTTCTTGAATTGCGTTATTTCCTATTTTATCATTGCTTCTCTTTGCCTGGACAACCATAGTTTCCCCAAATTTGCTTACTAGTAGATCTGCTCCCTGGTCACCAGAAAGTTTTGTTTGTTCTGCTATATAACCCATTTTCTCAAATAAAATTTTCAAAAAAGACTCAAACTTGTACCCGTTCATTAAATCAACACTCTCAATCGAATATTCCTTCCCCTTGGCCAAGCTTACTTCAAACTTTTTTAATTCAAATTCGTTTAGTTTATCAATAATCATCTGAAGTAAATCATCAATAGATATGTCTAAACCGGTCCCATCTTTCAGTTCCATCTTATTTTCAGAAAACCACTTTTTCAGAAAACTAACTTTTATTGTCATTTCCGAAGCAAATTTCAGCGTCTTGTTAGAATCTAGTATCTTAGAAGCTTCAGGGCTCATGGTTCCGGAAATGCTTCTGCTTGTGCACTTCCACGCCCCCGTGTCTTTCGTCTGTATGCCTTTAGTTAAATTTTCCCAGGCTTGTGTAATTGTATCATGTTTCTTTTTGTAATCTCTCAATAACACAAGTTGCTTATAGTAAATGGAAACAAATTTTTTTATATGATCTTCGATAGTTGCCGCCGAATTTGTTGGCATAAGTTTTTTAAAACCAGAATAATCACGATTTTTAATTTCCTGATTAATATATCCTTTTAAACAATCATCATCAAAATAAAATCCTTTACTATTTAACAATTTTTTCAGCTTATTAAAATTGTCTCCACCATGATCATTCCCAAACTTCTCAACAAAATTTACCAGACAACTATATGTATTAGAAGATTCAAATCTGGTTTCTTCTTCAATTTCTTTTTTTGTTTTTTCACTTGGAATTGTCTTGAGAATTTCAAGTATTGGCGAAAAGAATTTCTTTACGATTACAGGAAAAACTTCCCTCTCCTCCACCGAAAAGCAACTCCCGAACTCAATATTTGTTCTTCTTTCTAAAGACTCATCCATATTATCTCTCCATCCTTCTGATCTTGTAATAAGCGACCTCAATGCCCAATATATCAAAGATATTGCTATTAGAAATAAAATGAGTTTCATTTATTTAATTCTTTGACAGTAATACGATAAAATTCATCTGTGATAGTAATGAGTAATTCTTGTGTTGGTTTTTTCTTACTTACAGGATTAACTTTTAATAATACCTGCTTATTCGCATTAATAGGTAAATTTAAAATTTTAGTTTTAACTTCTTCAGATTTGTTCGTTGAAATATGACTTATTTCTCGTTGTTCTACTTTTAAACTATTATTTTCGATTCCAGCATATGTATAAGAGTTTGAAAATGATAAAGAAGCCATAGAATCGGCCCTTATACTTGAAAAAAAATTATCTTCATAAATTAATTCTCCTACAGAAATCGGCTGATTTTCATTTATACCCCCCCATTCTTTCGAAGTAGTTTCTGCAGCATTAAGATTGTTTGCAAACAAAAAAATTAAAATTGCCGCAATATTACAAATGTAATTTTTCATAACATTTTATCTCCTCTCTGCTTAACTGCCCGCTTGATAAAAAGAGCACAAAAAAACAACGCTGTCCAATAATCAACTTATTACTTGCATCCCGTTAAGGATTCCAGGGGTATGTATCGCCTTTTGATTAATTTGTTGCAGTCTGCAATACCTGTAGGTTCCGAAGATTGTCAGCTCCTCCATTCATCGATCCGATCTTGCGTGAAAGTTCTTCCATCTTTATCCGTACATCTTCGTCTACTCATCATTTACTCTTCCCTTTATCTGTCAAGTTCTTCGTCTTGAGGATCTCGAAAACTATTGACTAAAAAATTTCCTGTTTCAAGTAAAAGACAGCCATTAATTTTTGGGAGTAACTCCCCCTGGTCACCTGGAGGATATTCTATTATATCAAAAACAATGTCTATTAAATTGTTACATTTCGGACAGTCTTCAATCCACATTGCGCTATGCCAAGACTCGGCCCCCATACTTCGATTCTCGTGGACTTCAACTATTTCGAAATCTAAATCACTGCAATATCTGATAGTTTCTTGCTTGCACTCGATACATTGATAAATAAATCGTCCCCAAGCCAAAATTTCTCCCGACATTGTTTTAGTAAAAATTTCCGGGGACATAACGTCTAATTGAATTTGACTTTTTCGAGCTCTTTTGTGCGCTCCCGTTGTATAACCCTTAGTTGTTATAATAATTCCCCAAGAAACATTAATATCAAGGAGAAATCCAATAAATGAATCGACTGTCTTTATGTCAACTTTGCTATTATAATATTTGCATTCTATGGCAATTTTTTTATTATTTTCCGTTTCGACCAATATATCAAGCTGGCGCTTAACTTTACTAATTCCTGATAGTTTTATATCTGTTTGCAATGATTTAAAACCACTCCTGGTTTTTAGTTGCTCGCAAACCTCTCGTTCATATTCTTTCCATTCCATACCAGAGCCCAGTCAACTTTTTACTTTTCACAGATTGGATATAAAAAATACAATTATATATCCAGTTTCGCAAAAATTGTGCCTTAACTGCCCTGTTTCTTAAAGGTAATACATCCAATTCGTTAAAATAATAAGCGGCCCTTTTCCAATCTGCTTAATGATGCCCTGCTCGGGTTAAATAAAAACAGCCGGAGATACATTAAAAAGTTTGCTAAGAACCTTGATCTGGCGGGCATTCAACTTCCTTTTCCTACTGAGAATTTCAGAAACAACCCCCTGGCTTCCAATCTCAGACAAATCTTTTTGGTGTATCCCATGCTCTTTCATTAGAAAATTAAGACATTCTATAGGATTTCCTTCAGGCGCGGGGTAATGTTCATTCTCATATTCCTCAATAACTACTGATAAAATTTCCATGAGCGACGCTAAAGGATGGTTCTCATCATCTTTTACTTCATCAATAAGTTCATCGAGTATTTTAACGACTTTTTGATATTCCGCATCACTATGAGGAACATGTACTGTCTTTGAAATTTTAGGCCACACTTTCACGGCTTCTTTTAACGCAATATTCATCATGATTTATTTCACCCTTTCCACTTCCCTTTATCATATTCGTCATGTGTCAACACATGACGAATATAAACAATTTTTGTATTATAGTGAATCGCGGTAATGAGCCGGGCTTTATTACCGCCAATATTAAATACTGTAATGCGACTTTAAGCCGCAAGCCTTGATCCAGCACTTAAACCGCTTTTGAATAGCGCTCAGCGTTATTTTAAACGCTCTCATAAAATTTTCCGCCATGTTTTTTATAGCCTTAGAAGCTTCTAACTATTTTATTATCGAGAGTATATTTCTAATTTATTCTTGAGATGATTTGCTATTTTTCTCACCACTCTGTCTAAGACTGCTAAGTAGTTTTATATTCGCTGAACCTTCAACAGCCTTTACCGCAATATCCTGAACCTTGCCATAAGCTTTTTCCAGCTTTTCTGATAAATTTGTAATTTGCTTATTTTGATCCGCAACCAATTTTTCTAATGATTCAATTTTTATTTTGAAAACATTTTTTTCTCCCTCATCCCCTTTTTTCAATAAAGCAATGTCTTTTCCCGCGTCTTCTTTTAATTTCACGGCTGTTTCTGTTATGGCTTTATTAACTGCTGTCTCAAGCTTTTTAGGAAAGCTCTCCGCTTCCCGCTGTAGCTTTTCTAATTCCTGCTCTTTTCCTTTTATTGCATCCTCGCGTTCTTTTAACTTTTTTTCCTGCTCCGTGATTTTTTTATCAAATTCTTCCTGCTTAATCGTCAATTCTTTTTCCAGTTTCTTAATTTCATCCTTAACTTTATTTTCAGTAAGTTGCTTTTCTCTCTGAAATCCATATAGATATTCCTCTTTCTCTCTGTCTCTTTTTTTCTTCTCCTCGGCATCTCTTTCTTTTACAAACTCCGCGTATTCTTTTTTTTCCTTTTCCCATTCTAAACGTGTCCGTTGGATTTCATCATCCAATTCTTTCTTTATTCTCTCCATCTCTATTTCAAATGCACGCTTCTTCTCTGTTTGCGCCTCTATTAAAGCCGCTAATGCAAATGCCGATTTTTCTATTTCAAAGATTTCCTCCAACTCTTTATTTTTAATATCAATCGCTTCCTGAGTTTTTTTATATTTGTTTATCTCCTCTGCTAATTTCTCGGAAATCTGTGTCAACATTTTCCCCGCGTCTAATTTAAGGCTGCTAATATCTTTCTCTATAGAATCCATCGACAGGGAATCTACAACCGTAACTATCTCCTGAATCTTTTTTTGCTCAACTTTTTTCTCCGGTTTTAATTCCATTTCCGCTTTTTCTTCCAACTTTTTCTTCAAATCTTTAATCGTTTCTAACATCTCTTTTTTTGTGTTTGACGATGAAACCTTTGGTGAATCATCCATCTTCTTAGCCATAATTCTGTCCCTCCTGACTTTCTTTGATTTTCTAAGCGGTTAAATTCTTTATTTATTACCTTTAAAACTCCACCTCCTGCTGCACCCTCAGCGCGTCCTCCTGGGTCAGCGTCGATAAATACCGCAGCGTCTTAATTGTCCATTGCACCGTTTCTTTTCCCAGATAAAAAAGCTTAAATATTTGCACCCTATTGTATGATAACAATATTTATCCTCAAATGGAGCCCACCCGGACTAAAGCCCGGGGTTCCTTGGGCGGAATACCTTCGCATTGCTTAACCTGAATATTTCATGTTTTATATGAAATATTCAGGTTAAAGATACGCTTTATTTTTAAGAAATTTCACATAATCTGCCACGGCATCATCAAGGCCTGAAAACTCAATATCGCAGCCTGCCTGCCTTAATTTGTCAATCTTTGCCTGAGTAAAGTACTGATATTTTGGGCGCAGATACTCAGGCATTTCTATATATTCTATTTTAGGCGTTTTCCCCAGCGCCTTGAACATAGCACCTGCCAATTCATTCCAGGTATGGGCAATGCCTGTGCCCAGATTAAAAATCCCGGCAGCTTCCGGATTTTTAAACATCCAAAACATTACCTCAACCGCGTCTTTGACGTAGATAAAATCTCTTTTTTGTTCGCCGTGCTCATATTCTTTTTTATAGGATTTGAATAAGCGGATACAGCCATCAACCGCTGCCTCGTTGAACTTTTTACAGACGATACTCATCATTTCGCCCTTATGATACTCATTAGGCCCGAATACATTGAAGAATTTAATACCGGTTGCTTTTTTATCATAACCATTATCAAGCACCCACAAATCAAAGAGCTGCTTTGAGAAACCGTACATATTTAAGGGACGTAGTATTTTCGTTACTTCATCATTGTCAGCATAACCATTAGTTCCGTCCCCATAAGTCGCGGCTGAAGAAGCGTATAAAAAATGCGCTTTGCGGCGAAAAGCCCACTGAGCAAGAATTTTGGAATATTCGTAATTATTTTTTATGAAATAATCACCATCCGTACAAGTCGTAGAACTGCACGCGCCCATATGTACTATATGACTAGGCTCAGGCAGTTTATCCTCGAGTATCAAACGCAGAAAATCGTCTTTCTGGATATAATCAAGAAACTGCTTACCAACCAGATTTTTCCATTTATCCGTAGAATCCAGGTCATCAACAACAATAATATCGCTAATACCCTCACGGTTCAGCTTCCAGAGAAAACAACTCCCTATAAATCCGGCTCCCCCGGTTAAAACAATCATACTGACTCCTTTTTTAAATTATATCGATATTATGGGACTGTTGCGAAACACAGCCCCGCGCGGCTTTGCTGTTTTACAACAAAGCCATTATAGCAGAAATTCTGTCAAAATAAAGATTTTTAATGCCCTTTTCCTTTTACCATCTCAAGCGCGTGGGGAATCAAATCAAGAACCGCCTCTAATGACTCCTTAACTCCTTTTGGGCTTCCCGGTAAATTAATTATAATAGATCTACCGCGCATCACGCTTATTCCTCTTGATAGCATTGCGTTTTTTGTCTTTTTCATTCCCTCTAAACGAATAAGTTCGGATATCCCGGGAATCACTCTTTGCGCAATTTCTTTCGTTGCTTCCGGAGTTACATCTCTGGGCCCCAAACCAGTACCGCCGGTTGTAAAGATAATGTCTATTTTTAATTTATCACAGTAATTCAAAAGCTTGTTTTTTATTAAATCAAGTTCATCGGCAACTATCTCATAAGAAACAACTTTCCCTTTAATATTTTTAATAATATCTATAAGAACCTTTCCGCTTTTATCCTCGTTTTCTCCTCTGGAACATCTATCACTAATAGTTAATACAGCAGATTTAAACATTTTTTATTACCTCTATATCATCGCCGATTGAAATCTCCCCACTCTTGACCACCTTTGCGAATATACCTTCACGCGGCATAATACAATCACCGGTTTTATAATAAACAGCGCAATATTTATGACACTCTTTTCCTATCTTCGATACCTCCAGGACAACCTTTGCCCCGATATTAAGTTTATCTCCAATATTTAATCCAGCAAGAGCAACCCCTTGCGTAGTTATATTCTCAGCAAAGTCACCGGCCTTAAGTGTTACGCTCTTCTCTTTGACCTTAGCGCATTCCTGCTGTTTAGTAATACTTTCAATAGCCAGAAGGCTTACCTGCCTTATCCCCGGCCCTCCATGCGCGTCTGCTTCCAATCCAAAATCCTCGATTAATCTTGCTTTTTTCACAGGTTCCTTAATCGTGCCTTTTAATTTACTTTGATTAATAGAATATATTTTCCCTTTTTGCGCCGGATCAGGCCTTTCTCTTATAAACACCGCTTTTTCCTCCCAGTTTTTCAATTAGATAAACATCTGTTATTTCTATGGATTTTGAAAACATTTTGCACATATCATAAATAGTGATCGCCGCGACAAAACTTGCCACTATCGCTTCCATTTCAACCCCTGTTTTCGCGGATGCCTTTACTATTGATTCTATTCTTATACCTTCTGTCTCTAACTGAAAATCAACACTCACCTTATTAAGCTCGATATTGTGGCAAAGCGGAATCAATTCCGGTGTTTTCTTGGCAGCTAATATTCCCGCGATTCGCGCACTTTCCAGCACATTACCTTTAGGCATATCATTATTTCTGATTTTCGCGATTATTTTCGCGTCAAGTTTCACAAACGCCGTTGCTTTTGCTGTCCTTAGTGTTATATCTTTGCTTCCGACATCAATCATTCCCATTATATTATCCTCCCAAACTGCTCATTTCAACCACTCGCTCATTAATACTAAACCTTGAATATTTCGATTTGTTATTAAAAACCCTTTTTATCTGCTCCTTGATTAAATCATCAGAGCTATCACCCCTTAATAGTCCGCGCGTATCACACACCTGGCCTGAAAATAAGCAGGGTGATATCCGCCCCGCGCAATCCACACGGATCCTGTTGCAATTGCCGCAAAAGTTGCCTGTAGAACCGCTGATAAACCCAATCGCGCCTTTTGCTTTTGACAATTTATAATATCTAGCCGGGCCATTACCCTGGACACTGTCTATCGGATTCATTACCCCGAACCTTTGTTCTATTATTTTTTTTGTCTTGACGCTTGAGATTAAAGAGCTGATAAGTTTCTCTGAACGCTGATTGGTATGAAAAAATTCGATAAAACGAATTATTAAGGGGTATTCTAAAGTCAGCCGGGCAAAATCCGGCAGCTCATCATCGTTAACACCTTGCATCGGAATAACATTCAGCTTTACCGGATCAAAACCGCATTTAATCGCTTCTTCTACGCCTGCCCAGACATCATCAAAGGCATCCTTGCCGCATATTTTTTTAAAGCGGTCTTTTCTTAACGTATCAAGGCTTATGTTTATTCTGTCAAGGCCCGCGGCCTTTAACGATGGGGCAAGATTTTTAAGCAATATTCCATTGCTTGTCATGGAGATCTCCTTAAGCTCTTCAATGCCCTTTAGCATTTTCACCAGATCTACCACGCCCCTTTTAATTAACGGTTCTCCGCCTGTAAGCCGCACTTTATTTATTCCCGCTCTGGTAAAAATTCTTACAAGCCTGGCCATTTCCTCATAGCGTAATACATCATCATGAGTTAAGAACCGGCTTTTTTCAAGCGGCGTACAATACATACAGTTCAAATTACACAAGTCGGTGATTGAAAGCCTTAAATAATCTATTGCTATATTTTTTTCCATGTTATAAAGGATTTTATTGAGTTGGTGGCCACGTTTTTTACATCTTCTTCTACGATCATAAATCCGTCTGACTTAGAAAGCGTAAATATATCAGCTGATCCATGCCCGGATAAAGGAGTCATATAATATCTTCCCGCCTTGCTGGATATGGTTATCGGAATAAAATGTTTTCTTCCGGTTTTTTTGTTTATTTGCCGGGTAACGATTCCCTCGTATAATTTAGGGTTACAATCAGTATATCCAAGCATTTTATGTATTGCCGGACGTATTAACAAATGATATGCAGTAAAATTTGAGACCGGGTTTCCCGGCACTCCAAACACAGCGGTATTATTCTTCGTTCCAAAGAAAACCGGTTTACCAGGCTTAATCTTCACTTTATGAAAAATTTTCTTAACCCCGGATTTTTCCAATATCTCCGGCACAAGATCATAATCACCCATTGATACTCCGCCGGAAATCAAAAGCATATCGTATCTGATGCCTTTTTTAACCGCAGCTTTCATTGCCTTAGGTTCATCTTTAGCAATTCCCAGAAAACAAGACTCAATATTATCTATATTCAGTAATGCTTGAAGCTGCGGGCCGTTACTATTATATAGTTTGTTCTTCCCCAGTTTTCCTCCTGCGGGAATAATTTCACTGCCGGTATTTAAAACAGCTACCCGTGGTTTTCTTATTACTTTTACAAAACATCTGCCTACTGATGCCAGAAGGCTTACATGTGATGCGAAAAGTAAAGTTCCACGGCTCAGCACTTTCTGTCCCGCTCTGATATCTTCGCCCCGGACACAAATATTTTCTCCCTGCTTACCCCCTTTTAATATTTCTACGTATCCTGACTTCAATTGCCTGGTGTCTTCTATCATAACAACGCAATCAACATCGCTGGGAACCGGGGCTCCGGTCATTATTTTCACGCATTGCCCGGGTTTAATTTTTTTCTCAAAACTGCATCCTGCCTGAATAATTCCAGCACATTTTAATTTGACCGGAGTTTTTACAAGATCTGTAAATTTCACGGCATAGCCGTCCATAGCCGATTTATTAAACGGCGGCATTTGAATTTTTGAATACACATCCTCTGCCAGTATCATACCCACGGCACGCGTAATATCTACTTTTACAGCAGGCAGCGGCTTTATATTTAAAAAGATAAGCTGTAAGGCTTTTTCCCAACTAATCATACCTACACCACCTTTATTGAATTCGCTTTGAATGTCGCCCATACTTTTACCCCGATATTTAATCCCATATCCTGAAATGACCGGTGGGTAATCAGCGCGCAAAAAGAAACGCCCACATCAACAAAAATCCTTAAAGACCCGTTTATATTCTCAATCTTTTCTATCTTCCCGTAAAAACTGTTCAACGCGCTGGAATCAAAGCGTTCCTTTGATAAAATTATATCCTGGGGGTCAATAGCAACTGTTATCTCCCCCGGAATACCCCGGCTAAGTTTAAGGCTGACCTTTTCCGCGATACACATATACTTTAAGCCGTCTTTTTCTTCTTCAAGTTTCCCGGAAAAAACATTTTCATACGCGATATCCTTAATTTGCCCGTTGATAATGGAGATAATGTTCTGAGACATTCGGTAAGCTTGTTCCTGTACGTGAGTAGTGAATACAATCGTAGCTTTTTTTTCTTTGTTTATTGATAAAATAAGTTTTTCTACCACCTTGATATTTTTTTTATCCACATTGGCCGTAGGTTCATCCAGGAGAAACACATCCGCTTCTAAAACCAACGTCCTGGCCAGCGCCACCCTCTGCGCTTCTCCTCCTGATAACTGATCAGGCTTTCTATGGGCAAGAGAACTAAGTGAAAACCGCTCTAATATCTGCCCCACTTTTTCCTGAATAATCACAGCCGGTACACGCCTTATTTTTAAGCCGTAACCAACATTCTCTGTAACACTCATATTAAACAGATACGGGTTCTGCAGTAAATATCCCACTTTCCTTCTGTAAAAAAATACGTCTTTCACAGAGTTATAGTCTACATATTTGCCCTTAAACTCTAGTTTGCCCTCTGAAGGAATATCCAGGAAGGATAATATATTTAAGAAGGTGGATTTACCGCAGCCGTTTGGGCCAATAACCGCGTATATGCCCTCTTGCTTTAAACGGCAATCTGTTATAGATAAATTAAAATCGCTAATATTTTTTTTTAAATTTTTAAGTTGATAAGTAATCATTTAAGCCTTTTTTGTAACTTAGTTAAGAAAAAATTTATAGTAAAGGCTACAGTTAACAGAACAATTCCCAAGGCAATTCCTAAAGCGAATTCCCCTTTGCTGGTTTCAAGGGCTATGGCTGTTGTAATATTTCTGGTATACGCCTTAATGTTTCCTCCGAGCATCATCGAAACTCCGACTTCGGCAAATACTCTGCCAAACCCGGCAATAATTGCGGCCGCGATTCCCAGCCGGGCCTCACGCAGAAACATCCAGAATCCTTGAACTGAATCCGCTCCCAGAGAAATAACCGTAGTTTTTATCCTCTTATCCAGGCTTCTTACCGCCGTTACAGTTAAACCGGATATTATCGGGAAAATCAGAATAAACTGGCCGATAATCATCGCGCTTAATGTGTATAACAAGCCTAACTCTCCCAATGGCCCTCTGCGGGAAAGAAAGGAGTACACCATCAGCCCCACAACTACAGTCGGCAATGACATTAAGGTATTCAATAACGTAAACACACAATCCCGGCCGGGGAATTTTTTTTGGGCAATGAATATCCCAAACGGAACACCGGTTATCGCTGCCAACAAAGTAGAGGAAAAAGAAACCTTAATAGAAACCGCGACAATGCTCAGGAATTCACGCTCAAAACTAAAAATTATCCTTAATGCCTCTTTTAATCCGTTTGCTATATAATCCATTTATTAGTCCATCACAGCAGCATTAGGCTGATACATCAGGCTGCCATTTTTTTTGTACTGCCCAATCATTTTCTGGCACCGTGGTGATGTCAGCCAGCCGATCAATGCCATGGACAATTCATATTTTACGTGTTTATGAATATAGGGACTGACCGCTATAACCCCATAAGGATTAAGCAGGTCATTATCATTGTCTACCATTTTTATAAGCCGTATTTTGCCTTTATTAAACAGATATGTCGCCCTATCAACCATTACATAAGCATTTTTTTCATCCGCCATTCGCAAAGTAGCAGCCATCCCCTGTCCGGATTCTAAATACCATTGCCCTTTAGGGTTTAATTCAGTTTTTGACCAAAGAAGCCTCTCTCTTTTATGAGTTCCGGAATCATCACCGCGGGAAACAAAAGTTTCTTTTGCCTGATATATTTTCTTCAATGTTTCTTTCGCATCACTAAGCCCGAAAATCCCCGCCGGGTCATTTTCAGGGCCAAGAAACAGGAAATCATTATACATCACATCACGCCGATTAACCCCATAACCGTCTCTTACAAACTTATCCTCCGCGGCCCTGGCATGCACAAGAATAATATCAACGTCCCCGTTTTCTCCAAGCTTTATGGCTTTTCCTGTCCCCACAGAAATAATATGTATTTTAACACCATGTTTTTTTTCAAACAGCGGGAAAATATAATCAAGCAGCCCTGTTTCATAAGTACTGGTTGTCGTCGCCAGCTTAAGAATTTCTCCAGCTAAAAGCGTATTTGTCGGAAAAAAAATCATTAAAGCTCCTGCGATAAACAAGCATACAAACTTCTTCCTAAAGATTAAGTTATTAAGCATTGTATCCTATCCTTTCTTTTTGACTATAAATATTCATCTTTTTCCCTCGGGCAAATCCGATCAGAGTTATTCCGCTATCCCTGGCGTGTTTTACGGCCTGATTTGTCGGAGCACTGCGCGAGATAATTACGCTAATTTTGGTCTTTTGAACTTTAAGAAGCACTTCTGATGACACTCTTCCCGAAGTAAGCACGATCTTATCATCAAACTCTATGCCTTTTATTAATGAATACCCGATAATCTTATCAAGCGCATTGTGCCGTCCGATATCTTCTCTTACCACCAGAATATTTTCACCCTCTGCAAGTGCTGCTGAATGAACTCCGCCTGTTTCTTTAAACTCATTTGACCTGGTTTGAAAATCCCGCATCAGGTTAAAAATATGATCTCTCTGAATATTTATGCCTTTTCTTTGCTTCTTTCTGTGCATAACATCAACCGCATGATAAAACAAAGTCCCGCGTCCGCATCCTGATGTATACATCCTCTTGAACATCAATTTCAAATCTACTTGTTTATCCAATAGCTCTACATATACACACCAGGCTTGAGTATCTACAGTTATTTTTTTTATCTGAGAGAAGTCTTTTATCATCCCTGAAGTAAAAAGAAATCCTACTGCAAGTTCCTTAAGATCACTTGGGCTTGCAAGAAGAGTAGCCAATTCCTCACCATTTACATAAACAGTAACCGGCACTTCCTCTGTAACCAGGTCAGACACTTTCTCTTCTTTATCAGCTGATACCTTAAAAATCTCAATTTTTTCCATAATTAAAACACTTCCTTATATCGCTTATCAACATATTCCTGTATATCCTGTTCAAAGCATTCAAATTTTATCAATAACTGCTTTGCGTAATCAGTCAAAACAGCTCCCCCGCCGTTTTCCCCGCCCCTGGCCTTTAAAACAAGTGATTTGCCAAGCCTTTTTTCGGATGAGCGGATATAGCTCCAGGCATGCCGATACGACATACCCAGCTTCTGAGCCGCCTTATTGATCGAACCGGTTTCCTCAACTGCCCTAAAGATCAGGCCTTTGCCCTTGCCAAAAACCAGCTCCCCATCTTTTTCAAGCCAAACCTTTGATCTTACTTCCATTAAAATTCCACCTGCGCCTGTAGAAGAAATTCATCATTATCAACCCTTACCTGTTCTGTCTTTATTCGATAATTTGCCTGAATAAGAACATCCTTAACAGCAAATATGTTAACTCCTAATGTAATCACATCCTCTTCATCCGCACCTATTTTTCTATTTAAATCATAGCGTTCAAATTTTACAACTCCCTGAAAGATATCACTGATCTTGTACGTTCCCGTTATATACCAGCCGTCGGAATATATACTGCTCCGGTCTATCTGTTCTAAATCCTGATAAAGATACTCACTATTAATTTTAAACTTATCATTGGCGTAAGCAAGTAAGGCACCATAGCGTTCTCTATGCCCTTCATCTGTTCCGCTCAGCGCCTGACGCCCCCTCTGAAACGATAAACCTGCGCGTAGATCTTTTAACGAATTATTATTATCTTTAAAAGGAACGACAACTACCCGAGCGATAATATCCTTATTTTCGTTTGTATCTGAGGCATTTCTCCCTGAGCCGTTAACAATTGCAGCCTCATACGATACCGCCTTATCCATAGCCTCTGCCTCCAACATTATCCCGATATCGCGGCCGTATGATAATGCTGTTACTACCCTTGAGCGTATAATTGTGTCAAGTTTTGAAGCACTTGTAAGCTGTTCCTGAGAAAACGGGATTTTAAATTGCCCAAACTTTATAGATACTCCGGGCACACCCTTATATTGAACCCATCCATCCCTTAATATATCTGTAGACGCCGCGGCATCAACCTGCGCTTTAAAAGCAATATCTTCATCTAATTCTCCACTTAAGGCAACAAACAGCCTCCTGATCTCAAAGCTATCAGTATCACTATTTTCTTCAAACCATCCATAATAAGCCTGAAGATATCCGCCGGCATTTAAATTAGCATCCATCACTTTTTTTACCAAAGGAGACTCTAATTTTTTCTCAAGACTGCTTACTCTTGCCTGGATATCATCCGCCGCATAAACATTATGCGCCAAAAACAATACAATCCCTACAATTGCTAATCGCCGGTTATTCTTTTTCATAATTAATCCCCAAATCTCTTATGGTTTATAACCTACAAAATATCATTAGGCGTATTAATATTCTTAAAAATTTTCTTGTAATCCGCAAAATCATCCATATCCAGATACGCGGTCTTAACTGTTTTTAAAAAATCTTTTATAGAATAATTATTGCTATTTTTCAAATAAGCTTCGATTGAATCCTTTAAATGCTTCTTATATATTGCATGCAGCGGTTCAATTAAAGTTTTGATTCGAGGCACTAAAGCATCACACTTTATTTTATTATAACAATCTATTTGAGAGATAATAATTTCGTTATGCAAATTAGGCATATCGCATGCGGCAAAAAAAACAGCATTGTTTTTTGCTGTTGATAATGCGGCATGAATACCGCCTAAAGGTCCGATATTTTTTATTATATCAGTTATTATAGTGCATTTACCGCTATACTTACTATACTCATCCTGCGAATTCGTCACAATAATAATTTCGTTAAATATAGTTTTAAATAACGCTGCTGTTCTATCAAGGATAGAAATACCGTTAACTTCCATAAAGGCCTTATTTCGGCCTCCCATCCGGCTATTGCGCCCGCCGGATAAAATAGCACCTGTAATTTTATTATTCATAATTTGTTAGTTATAAAGGCAGCCTGATGAAATTCTCATCCGGCTGCCTTTATTTGTTAGGCCTCTATTTTAGAACCTCTGACATAAATCCACCAGTAAACAACACCGCAGAGGATAGCTCCGCCTACAATATTACCTAAGGTAACTACAATAAAGTTATCTAAGATCATTGTTCTCCAGCCAAGATTAACTAACTGCTCCGCGCTTTTTCCTGAAGCTGCCACTGCATTTGGAAATGCCTTAGAAAAAATTCCAGCAGGGATAAAATACATATTAGCTATAATATGCTCAAATCCGGAGGTAACAAAAGCCATTATCGGAAAGAATATAGCCCATACTTTTCCGGATATATCCTTAGCGGCAAGAGCCATCATAACCGCTAAACAAACAAGCCAGTTACATCCAATCGCTCTAAAAAAGAACCAACTGTTATGCATCATTCCCCCAGCAGTAACTTTTCCGTAAGCAATATTGATCGCGGTTGCTCCAACAGCACCGTCTGTTAATCCGGACATGGAGGCAATCATCCATGCCAGAAAAATAGAACCAACAAAATTACCGAGAATTACAATCCCCCAGTTTCTAAGCATCTGGGCTAAAGTAATATCTTTATTCATTAAAGCTATGGTCATCAGGTTATTACCTGTAAATAATTCTGAACCAGGGATAATAACCAGCATCAGGCCGACACTAAAGACAGCACCGGCGAAAAACTTCTGTAAACCAAACAAGGCCGGTGCTCCCCCAATTGTCCATCCGGTAGATACTGTGGTAGCTAAATGCGCCGCAAAACCAATAAAAACACCTGCTAAGATCGCCAGAACAAATAATTTTGATATAGAATTATTAGCTCTTGCTTTACCCCAAGTAATAAATGACGACTTTGCTAATTCAGCCGGTGGTGTAAAATTTACCATGCCTTATCTCCTTTTTGTTAAAAACGGTTATATTCTGGGTTAAAAAACATTTTCATAATGCGGATATTTTTTAAGTTCTTTATACGGGAAAACCGGGCCATCCACACAAATAAATTTCTCACCTATATTGCAATGCCCGCATTTGCCTAATCCGCATTTCATATACCGCTCAAGAGTTGTATAAAGATCATCTTCTTTAAATCCGGATTCCAAAAGCTTGTCCATCGCGAACTTTATCATTATCGGCGGGCCGCACACAAAGGCTACAGCATTAGCAGGGTTTATATGCGTCTCTTTCCATAGCTCTGTCACCACTCCAACAGTACAGCCCCAGCCATTACAGGGTTTATCAACCGTAAGCCATACTTCTGTATCTGGAATCTTTTTCCATAGCTCGAGTTCCTCCTTAAAACAAAGCTCATCCGGTGTTTTGGCTCCGTATAAAATCTTGACATGGCCGAAATCATCCCGGTTATCCATGACAAGATTTATAAGGCTTCTCAAAGGAGCAAGGCCGATCCCGCCGGTTATAAAATAAAGATTCTTTCCTTTTACTTCCTCATAAGGAAAAGAATTTCCATAGGGCCCTCTGATATGAAAAATATCCCCCTTTTTTAAATTGCTTACCGCGCGGGTAACCACACCACCGGTATCGCGGATAGTAAACTCCAGGAATCCTTTTCTCGAAGGAGATGAAGTAATCGATATCGGAGCCTCCCCTGCGCCAAGCACGGATAACTCAGCAAACTGTCCTTGCTTATATTTAAAGGAGTTCTGCATTCTCGGCTCTTTAAATTTTATCTTGAAAGTCTGGACATCAAAACTTTCTCTTTTAACATCTGTAATCTCTACCGGATAAGGAATATATTCATTTTTCATAATTACATTACACTCCTATCTTCAGTTATTTCCTGAATAAACTTAGACATCCCGATATTAACAGGGCAGCTGGAAAGGCATCGGCCGCAGCCGACACAACCGCTCGTTCCCGCGACCTTATAGTCATATCTTAATTTATGCTCATATCTCCGGCTAGCCCGTATCCACTTCTCTTCTCTGGGGTTATGCCCGCTTGTTTCTCTTGTATACCCCGAGAATATACACCCGTCCCAAATTCTGCATCGTTCCCCTTTTCCGCCTTTAGACTGATCAAAAACATTAAAACACGTACAAGTAGGGCAGGTATAAAGACAGGCACCGCAATAAAGGCATCGCTCACTAATACGTTTATAATTTTCTTTTGGAATAAATTTATTGTCCTTCATCAGTTCAAGAGATTTCTCAAAATCCACTTTTAATTCAAGCGCTTTTGCTGCCTTTGATTTTATTTGCCCAATAGTTTCATCCGCGCCGGCTTGAGTATCTTTAAAAAATGCTTTATTTTTCTCAAGAAACTTCTCTCCCTTTAAAGAACCAACCTCAACTAAATACGCTTCTCCTGAATCAACCAGCTGAAGATCATATCCCCCGTCAGAAAAAGGCCCTGTTTTTGCAGATGTGCAAAAACAAGCTGACGGACGCGGCGGTTTCAAGCAGCCTATGGTTACAATCAACCTATCCTGCGCGCGGCTTAAATAATATTTATCCTCAAAATTCCGTTTAAAAAACTCATCCGCGAAAAGAACGCCCTTCAGGTCACAGGGTTTAATTCCAAATAACAGTTTCGGTGATGTTTCAAGTGTTTCTTTTATCTTCCCCTTATCAAATTCAAACATAGTTTCGCTTTGGGGAAAGAAAAGGCCTTTAGGAGATATAATAATATCCTCATCACCTAAGGCAATCCTATCTAACGCTTTATCTTCCTTAGAAAGTTCTTCGAACCAGATATCACCGCCCAATACTTTTTGAGGAACATATATACTCCATTCCTTAGACGCTTGCTTTAATAATCCCTTAATATCCTTTTTTTTGATAATTTTTGTCATTATATCTTCTCCACTTTTACGGCGCAAACTTTATATTCAGGAATTTTAGCGACCGGATCAACTGCCGGATTAGTAAGGACATTAGCCGCGGCTTCTTTAAAATGAAAAGGAATAAAAACAGAATCTTTTACCACCTCTTCCGTCACCTTAACTTTAATATCAATAGAACCTCTGCGTGAAGTTACCTTTACAAGACTTCCTGTCCTTACTTTTAGTTTTTCCGCGTTTTCCGGATGCATTTCAACGTATGCCTCAGGCGCCTCACGCTCTAAAGTAGAAGTTCTTCGAGTCAAAGTTCCGGTATGCCAATGCCAGTAGACACGTCCTGTGGACAAGGTAAAATCATATTCTTTATCAGGTAATTCAGCCGGAGGCTTGTATGCGCATGGCATAAACGTCCCTTTACCTTTTGAAAATTTACCTTTATGCAGAAACTTTGTCCCCGGATGTGCTTTATCCGGGCAAGGCCATTGCAATCCCCATGGATCAAGACGATCATAAGCCATTCCGCCGTAAATCGGCGTAACCGCAGCGATTTCATCCATGATCTCTGAAGGATGGCTGTAATTCATTCCATCATAACCACAGCGTTTAGCTATCTCACAGATAATCTCCCAATCTGCTTTTGAGGTTCCCACACAATCTATTGCCTTGCGGATTCTCTCACACCGCCTTTCCGTATTAGTAAATGTTCCGTCTTTTTCCGCGAAACTCGCACCGGCTAAAACAACATCAGCGTATTCACTCGTATCGGTCATAAAAATATCCTGTACCGCGAGAAATTCCAGATTTTCCAAAGCCTTTCGAACATGAGTGCTGTCCGGGTCACTGATTACCGGATTCTCTCCCACAATATAAAGCCCTTTTATCTTTCCTGTTGCTGCACCGTCTATTATCTCTGTTACGGTTAAGCCGACTTTATCTGGCAGATTTTCAACTCCCCATGCTTTTTCAAATTTCTTTCTTGCTGCCTCATCAACAACTTTCTGATAACCGGAAAAAACATTAGATAAAGCGCCCATATCACAGGCACCCTGCACATTATTCTGTCCCCGCAAAGGATTAACCCCTGTGCAATCAAATCCTACATGGCCGCTGAGCATCGCAAGATTAGCCAGAGACTTTACATTGTCTACACCTGTAGTATGCTGGGTAATCCCCATAGCATATACAATCATTGCCTTTTTTGCTTTGGCATATATGCGCGCAGCTTCAATCAATTTTTCTTTAGGAATAGATGTTATCTCTTCGACTTTTTCAGGGGTATATTCCCTGACCAGTTCCTTTAATGCTTCAAATTCATCTACTCTTTCTTTTATATATTCCTTATCCTGAAGATCTTCCGTGATAATAACATTCATCATTCCGTTGATCCATGCTACATCTGTCCCGTTTTTCTGCGCGCAATAGACCTGAGCATATTTGGAAAGCTCTATTTTTCTGGGATCAATAACAATCAGTTTCGCGTTCTTTTCTAAAACAGAGTTTACAATCCTTGAGCCGATAAGCGGATGCTGCGCTGTCGTGTCCGATCCGGTCACAAGAAAAACCTCAGCTTCTTCAAATTCATCTATTGAATTTGTCATCGCTCCTGAGCCAAAAGTAGCAGCCAGACCAACAACAGTTGAAGCATGGCACAGCCTTGCGCAGTGATCAACATTATTTGTTTTAAAAACTGCCCTGGACAATTTCATCATCAGGTAATTTTCTTCATTAGTAGTCTTAGCCGAACTCAGGAAGGCAACAGAATCCGGGCCGTATTTCTCACTAATCTCTTTCAACCTGCTTGCCGTCAGCGATAACGCCTTCTCCCATTTAGCCTCTTTAAAAACACCATTTTCTTTTATTAGCGGATTTGTAAGCCTATCGCTTTTGTTAATAAATTCATAGATATTCCACCCTTTCACACACAGCGCTCCATTAGACACCGGGTGATTCCCACTTGGATAAGATCCAATCACCTTTTCACCATCACAAACAAGATGTATCCCGCAGCCGCAGCCGCAGTAAACACACGTTGTTAATACATGTTTTAATTTCATAAACAATTCTCCATTTTTACCAATAACTTAATTAGTTTAAATTTTTCTATTATGCCTTAATCAAAAATAACACACGATAAAAAAACCTTGTGAAAATTATCACTAACTTTTTAAACAAAAAATTACTTAATAAAATAGATCAGGCTTTCCAGCTCTGCCGCCATATCCATATTAGAGATATACACATCCTTCCGGTTAATATTTATATTTACCGGGGCAAAGTTCAACATTGCTTTAATTCCAGCCCTTACCATATCTTCTGCTACTTTCTGTACTCTTTCAACCGGGATACAAATCATGCCGATTTTTATCTTTTTTTCCTTTATCGATTCTTTCAGCTTTTTAACATCCTCTATTTTTACACCAGCTACTATTTTGCCTATTTTTTTTTTATCCGAGTCATACGCAGCTAAAATCCTAAGATTAAACTTAGAAAACCCGGGAAAGCCTAAAAGCGCACCACCCAGCTTTCCAACTCCTACCAAGGCAATCGGCCAGTTCTTATTAACACCAAGTATCCGCTCTATTTCTCGGCTTAAAACATCAACCTCGTATCCAACCCCTCTTTTGCCAAAACCGCCAAAAAAAGATAAATCCTTGCGAAATTGGCAGGCAGATACATCCAGAATCTTAGTTATATCTTCAGAGGATATTATCTTTACATTAACTCCCCGCAAAGTTTTCAACCCTCTCAGATAAAGCGCCAGCCTTTTTATTGCTTCCGGAGAACAATATTTATTCTGAACAGCATTTTTCATCGCAAACCAATGATTGTTACATTTTTCACAAACTTGTTAGTTGAATTTATTTTAATTGAAATATTTTTTTTGTCAAGTAAAAAATAAAAAAAATGCTCCTGCGAAAACACAAAGCACCACAAAGGTTATAAAAACCCCTGACTGTTTTCCACTCTACTTATTTATAGTTGAAAATAGAGTTCTTTCTTAATTAATGTAAACTTCGGAAAAGATGATGGAGAAATTTTCAGGCGAATAGATGAAATTCTTACTGAATCTCACCTCACCTGGCTTCATTTTCATGAAGTCTTGATATGCAATCCTGAACATTAACACAC